>NZ_JBPAOH010000123.1:0-23729 GCF_050875635.1 Tolypothrix sp. VBCCA 56010 | reverse complement strand
TGCGTTCAATATCGTTCGTTGGTCAATTCGTCATTGCCCAAAATTCATCTCACGCTCCCCTGAGTACAGGGTGAGACGTGAGGCTTCTTTTGTTTTAAGCTAAATCTAAGTCAGAAGCCGACATGACAGCACAACGAGGTGTGTTAGCAGCTTTTGAGTTGAGTTGGCAAGAATTAGATGACAGTGATAAACAACTGGGCTGTTTATTAAGTTTATTTGCCGCCGCACCCATACCTTGGGAGTTGGTGGAACAGTGTTTATCAGAAGAAGATGCGGAAGATTTGGAAGAAATTAGAGATGATATCTTGCTGAATTTGCATCTACTCCAGCGCAAAGATGAGGGAATTTATCAACTACATCCACTGCTAAGAGAGTTTTTCCAATATAAGCTTACAGGTTTAGAACAGGCAGAGGAACTAAAACGATCGCTTTGTCAGGTAATGGTAGCAGTAGCCAAGGATATTCCTCAAACCCCCACCCTTGAGTTAATTACTGCTGTGTCCCCCGCTATGCCTCATTTAGCAGAAGTAGCTAACAATCTTATTCAATACGTTAGCGATGAAGATTTAATCTGGGCTTTGGAGGGTAACGCTAAATTCTACGATGCTCAGGGGTTGTATGACAAGGCAGAACCTTGGTTGAAGCAGTGTCTCGAAGTCACTAAAAAGCGCTTGAGAGAGGAACATCCTGATGTCGCACAAAGCCTCGATTACTTGGGGTTACTCTACGACTCCCAAGGACGGTACACAGAAGCCGAACCGTTGTTGCTGCAAGCTTTGCAAATGAACCGACGCCTGCTGGGAGAGGAAGATCCCAATGTCGCTGCTAGCCTTGATAACCTGGCGTTTGTCTACCACTCCCAAGGACGTTATAACGAAGCTGAACCGTTGTATCTGCAAGCTTTGCAAATGAGGCGACACCTACTGGGAGAAGAACATCTTCATGTTGCACTTAGCCTCAACAACCTGGCGGAACTCTATAAGTCCCAAGGACGTTATAACGAAGCCGAACCGTTGCATCTGCAAGCTTTAGAAATGAGGCAACGCTTGCTGGGTGAGGAACATCCTGATGTTGCACTAAGCCTGAACAACCTGGCGGCACTCTACCACTCTCAAGGACGTGACAGCGAAGCCGAACTATTGTACCAACAAGCATTGGAACTAAGGCGACGCCTGCTAGGTGAGGAACATCCTGATGTTGCAGGTAGCCTTAACAACCTGGCGTTTGTCTACTACTCCCAAGGAAATTACAGCAAAGCCGAACCGTTGTACCTGCAAGCTTTAGAATTGTGGCGACGCCTGCTGGGTGAAGAACATCCTCTTGTTGCAACTAGCTGCAACAACTTGGCGGTACTCTACTCTTCCCAAGGACGTGACAGCAAAGCCGAACCGTTGCACCTGCAAGCTTTAGAACTGAGGCGACGCCTGTTGGGTGAGGAACATCCTGATGTTGCAGTTAGCCTCAACAACTTAGCGAAGTTCTATTACTCCCAAAGAAGTTACAGCAAAGCTGAACCGTTGTACCTGCAAGCGTTAGATATTTTTGAGCGTCAGTTAGGGGTGGATCATCCCTGGACTATAAAGTGTTGTGAGAATCTAGCAAATCTTCGCACTGAGATAACTTCAAAGCAGTAAAATTCAACTTCTCAGCCTCAACGATGAGGTTCTAAACTCGGCTATTCTCCTTCCAACACAGAACTTTCACCCTTTGAGGCTCAACGTTCACCCTTTGAAGCTCAAGTTTCACCTTCAGAGGCTCAACGTTCACCTTCAGAGGCTCAACGTTCACCCTTTGAGGCTCAACGTTGACCCTTTGAGGCTCAAGTTTCACCTTCAGAAGCTCAACGTTCACCTTCAGAGGCTCAATGTTCGTGTTCTGAACTCGGATGATGAACCTCAAAGCTTGAATTATCAACTTCTGAGTTTGAACGATCGCCTTACACAGTCAATTTTCCACCTCAACTTATTAAACCGGGAAAAGCGATCTTCGTAGCTTACCGTAGGTATCGCCTTTTTATCCAGTCCCAAATCATCTGTACATCTTAGTACAGCATTTCACAAGTTTGTAGCAAATTCCAGAAAAGCAATAAGAGTTATGACTTACGTAAAAAACTCTCAAACTCTTATAAAACGCTGCTTTATGCGTCTAAATACGATACATTTTTTCGTTATTATACATATATTTTAAGTATCGCAAAATACTAATAACCTGACGTAGTAGCTGCAAGTTGTATGCGATGCGATCGCCTAATTCATATTTTGATTCAGCGACGTTCATTGCCCAGATAATTTATTAAAAAAATACTTGCTTCATGCATTTATCTGTGCAATTATGTCTTCAGTTACAAAATACGGTTTGTCTACCAAGTTGCAGTAGTTTCTTGGCAGATATCTAGTATTAATCCATTTTTAGCCAGTAGATCAGAAGTATTGTCCAACAAGTCTGAAGTGTAATCACTCAGGCTGGAATCGGCATGACTAACATAATCGCAGAGTAATTGGAAGAGAAATCAATGAATAAATACAAACTACAAGCAATTGGTCGTCGCCAGTTTGTGCAGGCTACACTTGCCAGTACAATCTTGACATTAGGAGGTTCGAGCGTTTTTTCCGCTATAGCTGCCAAACGAAAGCGTCCGAACATACTGTTCATTTTGACGGATGACTTGGGCTGGGGCGACATTGGTATTTATGGAAAAACCTATGAAACGCCAAATTTAGACCAGTTAGCAAGGGAAGGTACGCGCTTCACCAATGCCTATGCAGCGCAAACTGTTTGCACGCCAACACGGATCGGCTTTTTTACAGGTCGTTATCCAGCGCGATTGCCAGTTGGTCTTCAAGAACCTCTAGTTGAAAGTGACAATGTAGGATTACCGCCGGAACAGCCAACAATCGCTTCCCTTTTAAAAGCTAAAGGTTATGAGACAGCATTAGTTGGTAAATGGCACGCTGGCTTTCTTCCAGATTACGGTCCACTCAAGAGTGGCTTTGATGAGTTCTTTGGAAACTATAGTGGAGCGATCGACTATTTTACCCACAAAGGCACGGATGGAGAACTTGACTTCTATGAAGGTGAGGTGCCTGTAGAAAAACCTGGTTATGCTACAGACTTGTATACTGAGCGTGCTGTTGAATTCCTCAAAAGACCCCGCAATCAACCGTTTTACCTTAGCCTTCATTACAATGCACCCCACTGGCCCTGGGAAGGACCAGAAGATGAAGAGTTGAGTAGAACTTTCTACAATTCAAATGCTTTCACTGCTGGAGGGTCAAAAGAAACTTACGCTGCAATCTTAAAAAGTTTGGACGACGGAGTTGGTAAAGTCTTGCAAGCTTTAAAAGATTCTGGGCAGGCTGATAATACCATAGTCATTTTTGCCAGTGATAACGGGGGTGAGAGATTCTCTGATATTGGACCTTTTCAAGGGAGAAAAAGCAGTTTGTACGAAGGTGGTATACGAGTTCCCACTTTTATCCGCTGGCCCGGAGTGATTCAACCCAACAAGGTAAATAACCAAGTTATTATCACTTTCGACTTAACAGCAACAATTCTGGCAGCAACAGGTACTTTACCCGATCCCAACTATCCACTTGATGGTCGAAATTTGCTTCCAGTCCTTCTGGGCAAAAAACCTGTTTCCCCGCGAACACTGTTCTGGCGCTATAAATCTAATGTCGGTGGGCGTCCTTCAGGTCAACTCCAAGCAGCAGTCCGAAGCGGAGATTGGAAGTACTTGCGTCAGGGAGAGAACGAATATCTATTTAATCTTGCCAATGACCAAGGCGAAGAAACTGACCTCAAAGATAATAATCCCAGAGTATTCCAGCGGTTGCGCGATCGCTTTGAGGAATGGAATGAACAAGTACTGCCTTACCCAGTTTAAGGAAAAGTCATTCATGCAAGAAGTTTCATCTGGTAAATCTGACAAGCAAATCGCTGCCAAGCGTCCTGGTAAAGTCCCTGATAAAGACATGAACTGGATACCGGGCGGCACTTTCATAATGGGGTCTGACCATCACTACCCAGAGGAAGCTCCAGCCCATCTTGTCCGTGTAGATGGCTTCTGGATGGATCGCTACGCCGTCACCAACAAGCAATTCCAACGTTTTGTGAAAGCAACTGGCTACGTAACAGTAGCCGAGCGTCCACCAAAGGCAGAAGATTATCCAGGAGCCATACCGGAACTGTTAGTACCAGGTTCGGCTGTATTTCAGCAGCCCAACCATCCAGTAAATTTACAAACGTGTAGCTGGTGGATCTATGTGCCTGGTGCTAACTGGCGACATCCAGCAGGACCTGGAAGTTCTATCAAGGGGCGAGAAAATTATCCTGTAGTGCATGTTGCTTATGAAGATGCTGTTGCTTACGCAGCTTGGGCAGGCAAAGTGCTGCCAACAGAGGCACAGTGGGAATTTGCTGCTCGCGGTGGTCTCGAAGGTGCTGTCTACACTTGGGGCAATGAATTTGCCCCCAAAGGCAAGCGGATGGCTAACACTTGGGAAGGTGAGTTCCCCTGGCAAAACTTAAAGCAGCGCTCCCCTGGAGCAGAACCTGTAGGCTCGTATCCTGCAAATGGGTATGGTTTGTACGATATGATAGGCAACGTTTGGGAGTGGACAACTGACTGGTATCGAGACTCTCACCCAGAAAACAAGAAGAAATCTTGTTGTATTCCAGTCAACCCCAAAGGCGGAACACAAGAAGAGAGCTTTGACCCAAATATGGTGCAGGCACAAATATCTAGAAAGGTACTTAAAGGTGGTTCCTTCCTCTGTGCGCCCAACTACTGCCAGCGTTATCGACCAGCCGCACGTCATCCAGAAACAATAGATACCTCAACGTGTCATATCGGATTTCGTTGTGTAGTCAATGTGTAGACCCACAAGCCAGATAATGGACTTGAAGTATTTTCTGGGATTTTCCGAGATAAAGTGGTATCTATAATCTAGAACTAATGCAATATTATAAGTTAGTTTATGGAACCTGCTACACTAACAGCAGCTGCGATCGCTACCTTGGTCATCGTCAAAGCTTTTGAGAAAACTGGCGAAATCATCGGCGAAAAAGCTTGGAATGAAGGCGAGAAGTTGTTATTGCTGCTCAAGCGTAAAGAACCATCAATCGCAAATGCTGTAGAACTAGCTCAAACACGACCTCTAGATTATGGTCAAGCTCATTTAATTGGACAGCAAGTTGAGCAAGCAGCAAAGAAAGATCCGGAAATTCGGGAAGCTGTTGCAGATGTGGCGAAGTCAGCCGAACCTAAATTAACAACATCTATTATTGAAAATTGGCAAGGTATCAACGTTAAAGGCGGAACTAATACTATTTCTGGCAATACCTTCAATTTTTGACAGAATTCGTCGGAACCGGAACCGACAAAGTTAAATCCTCTCAACAAAATACCAGATAATTTGCCCCGGAGTGGGGCGACAAAGTTCGTCGGGCGGGAAAAAGAACTCGAACTTCTCCACCAATTATTACAGGAAAATGATTCTGTGGCAATAGCCGCCGTTACCGGTATGGGTGGTGTCGGTAAAACTGAACTAGCGTTGCAATATGCACTCAAGCAGCGCGAATTTTACTCTGGGGGGATTTGCTGGTGTGGTGTCAAAAGCGGCAATGTCGGGAGCGCAGGTGGTGCAGTTTGCTCGCATTCACTTTGAATTAAACCCGTTGACAGATTTGGATTTAGTCGGGCAGGTGAAATACTGTTGGCAGCGCTGGGGTGAGGGTAATGTGTTGCTAGTGCTGGATGATGTCATTATATATAAGGAAATTGTGCCGTATTTACCGCCATCATGCACCCGGTTTAAGGTGTTGTTGACTTCCAGAAAGCACTTTGGGCAGATTAAGAAGTTATCATTAGATGTGTTGCAACCGCCAGCGGCGCTGGAGTTGTTGCGAGAATTGGTTGACGATGAACGAGTTGACCTAACCCCCCTGCCCCCTTCCCTTGCAGGGAAGGGGGAGTTCAGTTCCCCTCCCCTGCAAGGGGAGGGGTTAGGGGAGAGGTCAATCGGTGAAGTGGTAGCCTTGCAACTTTGTGAAAGGTTGGGATATTTACCTTTAGGAATAGAGTTAGTAGGGCGCTATCTCGCCAGAAAACAAGATTTATCCCTGGCAGAAATGTTACAAAGATTGGAGAAAAAGAAACTCAAAGAACGTTCTTTGTCTCAGCCAGAAGAAAATATGACAGCACAGCGGAGTGTAGAAACAGCCTTTGAGTTAAGTTGGCAAGAATTAAACGACACAGATAAGCAACTAGCCTGTTTGCTGAGTTTATTTGCTGCTGCACCGATACCTTGGGAGTTGGTAGAATCTTGCTTACCCGATGTGGATGCAGAGGAGTTAGAAGAAAGTCGGGATCGTAAGCTGCTGAATTTGCATTTGCTACAGCGTAAACAAAAGGGAATTTATCAACTGCATCCACTGCTGCGCGAATTTTTTCAAGCGAAGTTACAAGCACCACCTTTTGAGGAAGATTCGGGGGATCTTAAACAAGCATTTGCCGCAGTCATGATAGCAGTAATCAAGGATATTCCTTATAACCCCACCCTTGAGTTAATCACCGCCGTCTCCCCTGCCATACCTCATTTAGCAGAAGTAGCGAAGAATCTGATTCAATATGTTAGCGATGAAGATTTAATTTGGGCTTTCTACGGTAACGCTCGATTTTACTATGGTCAGGGGTTGTATGACAAGGCAGCACCTTGGTTGGAAGAGTGTTTAAAAGTCATTAAAAAGCGCTTGGGTGAGGAACATCTCAATGTCGCTACTAGCCTCAACAACTTGGCATCACTCTACAAATCCCAAGGACGTTACGCAGATGCCGAACCGCTGTACCAACAAGCTTTGCAACTAATGCGACACCTGCGGGGAGAAGAACATCCCTATCTTGCAACTAGCCTCAACAGCTTGGCGGAACTCTACCGTTTTCAAGGACGTTACGCAGATGCCGAACCGTTGCACCTGCAAGCTTTGCAACTTCGGCGACATCTGTTGGGAGAAGAACATCCCGCTGTCGCAGAAAGCCTCAACAACCTGGCGTTACTTTACTATTATCAAGGACGCTATACTGAAGCCGAACCTCTAGCACTCCGAGCAATAGAACTAGATAAGCAGTTTTTAGGAGAAAAATACCCTGATTTAGCTACAGATATTCACAATTTGGCTTTGATATACCGCGCTCAAGGACGCTATAGCGAAGCAGAACCCTTGTTTCTCCAAGCTTTGAAACTCAAACAGTTTCTACTGCCAGAAGATCATCCTCTTTTAGTACATACCATTTACGCTCTAGGTTATATGTATAGAGAACAAGGTCGCTACAGTGAAGCAGAAACATTTTCAATAAAAGCATTGGAACTTGATAAACGCCTGCTAGGAGAAGAACATCCCGATGTTGCACTTAGCCTCAACAACCTGGCGTTACTCTACTCTGACCAAGGACGTTACAGCGAAGCCGAACCTTTGTACCTCCAAGCATTAGATATTTGTGAGCAACGCTTAGGTGTAAATCATCCCCACACTATCACTTGTCGTGAAAATTTGGCAAGTCTTCGCGCTGCGATCGCTTCACAGCAGTAAAATTCAACTTCTCAGCCTCAACGATGAAGTTCTAAACTCGGCTGTTCGTGTTCCAACACAGAACTTTCACTCTTTGAGCCTCATCGTTCACCTTCAGAGGCTCAACGTTCACCTTCAGAAGCTCAACGTTCACCTTCAGAGGCTCAACTTTCACCTTCAGAGGCTCAACTTTCACCCTCAGAAGCTCAACGTTCACCTTCAGAGGCTCAACGTTCACCTTCAGAAGCTCAACGTTCACCTTCAGAGGCTCAACTTTCACCTTCAGAGGCTCAACATTCACCCTCAGAAGCTCAAGTTTCGTGTTCTGAACTCGGATGATGAACCTCAAAGCTTGAATTATTAACTTCTGAGGTTGAACGATCGCGTTACACAGTCGATCTTCCACCTAAAAGCATTTAACCAGGAAAAGCGATCGCCTTTTTACCCTAAAATAGAATTTATTCGAGCCGATTTATCCATTCTTCTGCCTCACTCGTCTCCCAAACCAGCAAAAGTTCTTGTGCCAGTTCTCCTAATGGTATCCTGTCCCGCAGCCAAAATAGTCCCCAAATCTGTCCGCCTGCTGCCCAATGTGCTTTTATATGAGCAAGCATACTAGCACGATTATCTGTCACCAAGAGCCTTTGCGATCGCTCCAGATATAACAACACATCCGGATAAGAGTGTTCCTAGTTGCGGTGCATTAGTTTCACCCACACGCAAGATGTCTATATTAGGGTTGAGACGCAGCACAGCCACTTTCAAACGAGGTGACAAATTTTCGTCTAGCAAGAAACGCACTTTCACAAAGTATTCACCTGCGGTTGAGTTCTTTGAGCCTTCACTGCTCTTAAACGTTCTACCACAGATGAAGGATTTGCAGCCCATTCTTGGTAACGCTGTTCGCGCCACCTTGTCAAACGTGACAAGTAAGCATCAATCTCGGCGCGATTATGCAGATAATAAGTAATAGTAGCGTAAATCTGCTCCAACTTCAAAGAAGGCAAATTAGCTGCAATTTCTTCCGGTGAATATCCTTCTAAGTAATAATCAAATACATTGTCAATGCCGATGCGGTGTCCTTTCAACCGAATATCATCGGGTGATAAAAAGTCAAAATAATCTTCTAATAGCATCGGTCTACCCGTAAATAGAACTTAATGCCATCTTACCTTTACTAAAAAGTTAAAATCTGGCAAGTCTTCGCCTAAAAAACCATAAATATCGCAACGATCGTAGAGACGTTCCGCAATTATTGGCATCTCTACATCTTAATTCGTAGTGCGGACTGAAGTCCGCACCTTCCTTACCATATTTTAATGAACCACCGGAGAAGACAAGCTTACACTTGAAGATATATATAACTGTAATCTTGTACTTAATAGCTTGCTGCATGGAACCTGTAACAATCACAGCTGTAGCAAAGCGCGATCGCCACAATAGTTTTCACTAAAGCCTTAGAAAAAACAGGCGAAAAGCTTGGAGAAGCTGCATTAAACGAAAGTCATAACTTAATCGAACAGCTACGCCATAAAAATAAGTTACCATTTCTCGCGGATGCCACACCAGAAAACCAAGAGCGATTAGATTATGGCAAAGCTGTACTGGAGTTGAAAGCAGCAGCAGACGAAGATAGCGAAATTGCTCAATCAGTGCGGTCTGTAGAAGCAGCAGCAAACGCCGGTGCACAAGTTGCGCCAAAAGTCAAAGAATTAGCAAATGATATCAACTCGCAACCAGCAGGCGTCATCAATTCTACAAAGTTAGCTGAATCGATTAAAAACGTCTTTCAGGGAAATACTTTTAACGGTACTAATATCTTTTGACTGTATTCGTCCGAACGGGAACGGACAAAGTTAAATCCCCCCATTATAATACCGCATAATTTGCCCTGGAGTGGGGTGACGGAGTTTGTCGGACGTGAAACAGAACTCGAACTTCTCCACCAACTCTTGCAGGGAAATCACTCTGTGGCGATCGCGGCGATCGCTGGTATGGGTGGCGTGGGTAAAACAGAACTAGCGTTGCAATATGCACTCAAGCAGCGCGAATTTTACTGTGGTGGGATTTGCTGGTGTCAAGTTAAAAGCGGTGATGTCGGGAGCGCAGGTGGTGCAATTTGCTCGCATTCACCTAGAATTAAACCCCTTGACAGATTTGGATTTAGTCGGGCAGGTAAAATACTGCTGGCAGCGCTGGCGTGAGGGTAAAGTGTTGCTAGTGCTGGATGACGTCACTATATATAAGGAAATTGTGCCGTATTTACCGCCGTCATCCTCCCGATTTAAGGTGCTGATGACAACCAGAAAGCACTTCGGGCAGATTTCTAAATTACCATTAGATGTGCTGCAACCACAAGCCGCGCTGGAGTTGTTGCGAAAACTAATTGGGGATGAAAGAATTGACCTAACCCCCCAACCCCTTAGCCGCAAGACCGGCTTTTTCAACAGCAGCCCGAAGAATCATATCAGCCCACCTGAGGGTTATTGGTTTGTCGCCGGTGCGATCGGCAAACATCCAAACTGAATTTGACTCTGCTTTGTAATTAGAGAGTGACTCCCGCAAAACCGCATGTACAAATACAGATGCGGGTTTGACGCTTTCCGTCCGGTGCCGCCTTACGAGTCCGAGCGCGAAATTGGAATGAATTAGATAGTAATGGCGCTTTAATTGAAACTTAGAGTTATACAAATTCGCAATGGAGAAGTAATTATAAAAATTTATACACGAGGATGATAGGGCGTGGAAGTGGAGTAATTAGTATCGACAATACTTGCGCTTTTAACGATGCTTACGACATTTGGCTTGACAAGATAACTATCAAATTATTCTCTGCCGTTGCCATTACTTCTACAAATGCACTAACTTGGTTTTTTTTGAAGGGAATATGGGTCAACAGTACTCGTTTTTTTTCAATTAATAATTTAGCGGCGAACACAATTTATCTAAACACAATTCCTATTAATGAAATATACACTTTAAATAATAGTAATACTAACTTCAACATTTTTACTACACTGATAAACGTAAATGGCGGCAATTATTATTTTTGGTCAGCTTCCAACTTTAGTTATCGATTAATCCGAAAATGACACTTTATTGTGAAAACGCTGCTGCTGAAGTACTATTCTCGCTCACCGGCGGTCGTGAAGGTCGAATTGTCAGCTACAACCCTCCTGTAGAAGTTACAACCGCATCCGGAATACTTCGTTCTGTGTTTACTCAATACGAAACTAATTACTCGGACGATGGAAATCAAAATACAACTTATACAGATATTGATACTGTATTTTTAGAAATTCCGAGAATGTCTGCAAACGAGAATGTATGGTCAGGAAATTTTCAAGCAGGAGACTTTATTTATGAGACTAAACAAGAGTATCAACAGTTTACTCCTGACAACAGAGTACTTTATAAACGCACTCTTGAGAGAACAGATGCAAGAACAAATCAAAAAAAGATTATCTATTGAAAAAAGTAAAATAGCTAGCGCTGGTAAAGAAATTAACAATAGTGATAAAGAGGCTGATGATTAATGCCCTTACCAGAAAATTTTAGTGAATGGGAACACTTGCAAAATATGGTCATACTTGACCATAACAAAGCTGTTAGAAATTACTTTAAAAATCAAGAGGATCATGATATTTCGACACCAAAAGCAGCTTGAAAACACGCTTGTGTTATTAAAGATGAAGACACCGCAACTATGACTTTGATGCGGATGTGGCTTTTTGAAGTAACAGTAGGACACGCACAATCTTTTCAGTCACCTATTTATGGCATTCCAGTTCAATAATTACAATCATGTGCCAAATTTAAACCACAAGTCAAGCTTTACTTTTTTGAACCTTGGAGCCAAGAAACCGAAGATAGTGGTTTACCACTAGCAATAGGAGAAATAGGGTTTAGGTTAATGAATGAAAGCAGCGAAACCATTAGCAGAAGTAAGGCAGAATCTTTAGCTAGAAAAATCAAAGCCGATTTAGCTACACCCTTTTACCTGGGAAAAAGGCTGGTATAAATGCACTTATTTGGACTTAGAACGGGGATACGATTTCCGATTATTAGTGAAAAGCAAAACAGAAGGTGAACGAGTTGTTAAGCAAGTGCTTGGAATCCAAAACCATGCTTTTGACAGAGATTTATTTCAATTCGTCGATCGCGATCGCAGACCATAACTTCCGCCCAACTTTTGGCGACTTAGCGCTCAGTTGGTGTCGGTGGGTATTTAGGTCAATTACTGCCTGAAGCGAGTAAGCGCTCTACCGAGATTTAATCATATTTAAGAGCGGGGTGGTTGCCCAAAAAGTGTGGGAATATTTGTGCGTACGTGTTCTTGAATTTTATATAACGCGGCTTCTATTTGTGGTCGGGGGATATTAGACATGACAATAACAACGTCAACTTCTTCGGGATGTGAATTTCTGCCATAACTAATTTCTATTTTGGAGAATAGTTCTTGACTGTCAGTAGAACTTGACGACGTAGTATAAACCATTTTTGCAGTTTGTGGTTTTAGTGATTTTTTAGATTATAACTTACTTGGAAATTGGGGATTTCGCCCAACTTTTGGAGACTTGGCGCTCAGTTGGCATCGGCGGATATTTGGGTCAACTACTACCTGAGTCAGGTAAACCGCATTAGTGCGGAATAAGTGAAAATGTGAGGAGGTTGAACAGCGTATAGTAAAAAGCAAATCCCAGGCAGAGTAAGCCTGCTAAATACCAGCGTCCTTGGGGGTAGCCATACGAATTATCGTAATAGGTTATGAGTGTTTAGGGTAAAGACAGCCAGTATTCTAAAATTTTTTTTAGCATATGCCTTATCATTCATCTGGGGATTCAAAGCAGTAAAATTCAACTTCTCAGCCTCAACGATGAAGTTCTCAACTCGGATTTTGCAGTGTTGAAGCTCAACTTTCAGCTAATGTTACACAGTCACTTTTCCACCTAAAACGATTAAAGCACACTCATGCGATCTTCGTAGCTTACCGTAGGTATCGCATGAGTCTGCTGTGCGGCACATTACATTCGTATATTTTATTTTTTGAAAATCTCGCGTACCACCAGGCACGATCGCTATGATGGGTGAACTTTTTGGTTTACTAACTTTGATTGCTGTGATGAACATTTACAGCAGCAATTCGTAGCAGGTGTGAATATTTACTTGCTCAAAAAAAATGCTGATTTTTTTAATTATCGCGCTTGCGACCTGTTCAACCGCACCAAACTGCTATTAGTCAAAGTTTAAGACTGAACAAATTTTGAGAAAGCACCCGGTATTAGCTGACTACTCCTGATGAATTAAATATCCGAGTAGCTAAACCAATGAAAATTTTAGCAGTTTTGTTGATTAGCGCGATCGCCTTTACGATGCCAGCGCTAGCAGATGCCTACCAATCACCCAGCTATGACTTACCTAATGCAATGAGTGATTGTACTTATCGCGGCGGTGGTCGCCGTGAAGATTGCTTGTACCTCCTGCGGTAGGTAAAACGTCAAAAAACCGGGTATGCCTTTAAAAATTCATAATTCATAATTTATAATTCATAATTATGTTTGGTGATGGGGATTTAAACCTTACCTGAAACAGGACTGCGTGATACAAGCAGCTTGTACAAAGCCTTTTTAATTATGAATTCTGAATTAATAATTATGAATTAGCTTAAAGCTAACCCGGTCGATCGCATGAGTGCTGTGAAAATTCATTAAGCCATCAAACCTAACTACACCTAAAATTATTAAACCACACTCATGCGATCTTCGTAGCTTACCGTAGGTATCGCATGAGTCTGCAATGCGATCGCGCATTATATTTAAAATAAATATACAAACCGAATACCTTAAAGACTATTCCATTCTTCAAATGTAATTTCCCGTTCTAGAATTACCTCAATTTCCCGAACCATCATCCGCAGCTGCGGTACAGAATACTCATCATTAGAGGGAATAGTTAAGCGATGTTGCGCGTAAGTCATAAACTGATGCTTAGTTCCATAAAAAGGACCTTCAAAGCCTAGCAGCCGTAACTTTTGCACAAAATCCCGACGCTTACAGGGTGTCCATCGGCTCAAGGGTCGGCTCCTTATTAAGGTCAATATTATCAATTACTGGTAAAGAATGTCCCAATTTCAACCCAAGCAAAATCCAGTCTTCCAGTGTTGAGCGTAACTCATCTTCACACTCGCGCAAAGTCAAACCAAACGCGACTACTCCCTTACATTCGGGAATTCTCCCGGCAAAAGTTCCATCTTCTAATTTGTCGTAAACCGCTTGTGCGATCGCTTGCTCAACATAATCACTCAAAATAAACCTTACAGTCATTAAATCTCGCGCTGCTCTACAAGTTTGATTGTACTTTTAACTTTATTTAACCACAAAAACTAAACACTTTGAGTAGTTCTGTTTTGACAATACCCATAACACTCCTCTTCGCTTTTGCTCATATTATTGCTCGATAATAATCAGCGAAAGTTAGCCCGCACCGAAGCGGGCTTTATTTGTGTAGCCTCACCCTGGAAGAAAAAGGGCAATACGCAACATCAACAATAATGAGTGAACATCACCAATGTGTTCCTAAAGCTTATATTCGCGAAAATACTGAAAATAGTTTTACTTGCGTAAAATTACTAAATACTGTCAGTATAAAAACGCCTTTTTCTGAAGCTAAAAAGCCTCATAAATTCACTTCAACTTTACCCGATTAAAGTGGATAAAAATTAAATTAGCTAATGAAAGGGCTGAATCTGTTGCAAGTAAACAGATTCGCGCAACATCAAAAATTAGAAAGATAACTATGACAGTAACTATCAAAAAATTATTGGTTGGTGCAACGGTAGCAGCAAGCATGAGCGCGATCGCTTCAACTCCAGCTTTCGCTACCAACCTTACCAAACCTACTAATATTCAATTCACCACCAACGGTGTCAAAAACACAGATGCGAATAAAGCTAACATCAATACCTGGACTTATGGTTCTGCGGAATCCGATAACACCGGTATTGGTGGTGCGAACCGACGAGTTTTAAACGATTACAACAACAAAGGTAACATTGATAAAGCGATCGCAGCTTTAACAGATAACGATAGCGCTACCAACGTTGAACTATTTACAGATGGTGAAACTGTCAAAGACCATGTTGGCTTCACTGCTAATTTTGGCAAGAATACTCTGAAGGTAGAAAGTGTCACTAAAGATGACTGGGCTGATGGTACATTAGCAACAGCATAATTAAAAGGCTTTGGCAATGCTTACGGTGGATTAATGTCAAGCATTCCGACAATTGCTGGTTCTAATATGCTCAAAGATTTTAATAATAACTTTGATTTTTTAGTTACCACTCTCAAAACCACCGGCTTCAACTCCGCTGGCGATGCTAATATTGGGGATGTCACTTTAAACAAAAAAACTGGTGAATTGAAAGTTGATTTGGTTGGACACTTAGATGTAGCCGGAAAATATGTAGATACCCGAAAAACAATTGTAGATACTCGCAAGACAATTAAAGATCCACAAACAACGATTAAAGATACGCGAGCAACGATTCTAGATACTCAAGCAACGATTAAAGATACGCGAGCAACAATTATAGATACGCAAAAAACAATTATAGATACGCAAAAAACAATTATAGATACGAGAAAAACAATTATAGATACGCGACAAACTATAGTCAAAAATGGCAAACAAATCACCAACCCAACTTACAATCAAGAAATCATTAACCAAAATTTAGGCAAACCAATCACCAATCCAACTTACAATCAACAAATTCCTAACCCAACTTACAATCAACAAATCACTAACCCAACTTTCGGCAAACAAATCACCAATCGAACTTACAATCAACAAATCGCTAACCCGACTTACAACAAAGACATTCCCAACCCAAATTACAACAAAGATATCCCCAATCCAACTTACAACAAAGACATCCCTAACCCAAATTATCTCGGCTCATCACCTGACAAAACTCGGAACTCTACAGGAAATCAAATCTTTGATGCGATGCTGTTTAATTTAGCCAAAACAGCATTCTTAACAAATACACCATTCCAAGTTAGTGAAATTGCCAAAATAACTTTCAACGATCAAGTTGACTACGCTTTTAGCTTCAGCGCAACTGATTCCGGTGCAATTGCAGGCGATCGCAATAAAACAACTGACACCACATCTCACACCGGCATCTATTCTTGGAATAAGACTTACAAAACTGTACCCGAACCTTCAGCCATTTTCGGTTTAGTTGCTGTCGGTGGTTTAGTAGTTGCTTCTCGACGCAAGCGTGTGAAAAACGCATAAGTTTTGTACTTCACAGTTTGCTAAATTTAATAAGTTGATTTTGGCAACTTTTCAGCAACTCAATTGAGATAAATCTGGTGTGAGGACAGATTGCATTTAGGAGTCATAAATTAATTATAAATTTAAAATAGGGGTAGAATTTCAGTTCTACCCCTACTTGCTTTTTATATAGTAGGGACAATTCATGAATTGTCCCTACGCTGCGGTATCGTTGTGTATTGCATCCAACAACAGAACCGCTATATTAGTTAAAAGTTGTTACCAGCCCGACAAAAAACCCCTAGTATTTCTACCAGGGGTTAACACGATTAGCATTTCATTTGTACTTGATTCAATCGATTAGCCAACACTCGCTAATAACAACTCGCGTTTTTCTGTCTTGCGTACTACCACTTGACCGTCGTCGTCAACGTCAACAATAGCTGAGTCTCCATCAACGACTTGACCGGATAGCATTGCTTCGGCGAGAGAATCTTCCAAAAGGCGCATAATCGCTCTACGTAAGGGTCTAGCACCGTAGCTGGGGTCATAACCTTCTTGTACCACACGCTCTTTAAAGCGTTCTGTGACTTCTAAGATAATTCCTCTTTCGGTCAAGCGACCTGCAACTTCGCGCAGCATGATTTCGGCGATTTGCTTGACTTCTTCTTTGTTCAACTGAGTGAAGACGATAATCTCATCCAGACGGTTGAGGAACTCAGGACGGAAGTAAGCTTTCAATTCTTCGTTCACCAAAGTTTTGATGCGGTTGTAATTTGCATCGGCTGCGTTTTCGGTGAAATCGAAGCCCAAACCACCGCCACCTTTTTCAATCACCTTAGAACCGATGTTAGAAGTCAAGATAATCAAAGTGTTCTTAAAGTCCACTTTTCGACCTTTCGCATCGCTGAGATGACCGTCATCTAAGATTTGCAGCAGCATATTGAATACATCGGGGTGTGCTTTTTCGATTTCGTCGAAAAGCAGCACTGTGTATGGTCTGCGGCGCACGGCTTCGGTTAGTTGTCCGCCTTCGTCGTATCCGACATAACCAGGAGGCGAACCAATTAGCTTAGAAACGGTGTGGCGTTCCATGTATTCCGACATATCGAGGCGAATCATTGCTTCTTCGGAACCGAAGAAGTAACTCGCTAAGGATTTTGCTAACTCGGTTTTACCGACTCCGGTAGGACCAGAGAAAATAAAGCTAGCGATCGGACGGTTGGGATTTTTTAAGCCAACTCTAGCGCGACGAATGGCGCGAGATACGGCAGTGACTGCTTGTTCTTGACCGATGAGCCGTTGGTGGAGAGTATCTTCTAAGTGTAGAAGCAACTCTGACTCAGATTCGGTCAGCTTGTTGACGGGTACACCAGTCCAAGAAGCGACGATTTGGGCGATGTCTTCTTCATCAACGATGCCGTGGAATGTCTCGTTTTGTGATTCTAGTTGCAGTTGCGCTTCAATTTCTAACTCTTGGTCGCGCATTTGTCCTGCTTTGTCAAAATCTTGAACTCTAACGGCTTCGTCTTTAGCTTTGGAAACGCTGATTAATTGGCGCTTGAGTTCTTTGTTGGTAGAGGACATCGAGTTCCGCAGACGAACGCGAGAACCGGCTTCATCAATCAAGTCTATGGCTTTATCTGGGAGAAAGCGATCGCTAATATAGCGGTCTGACAATTCAGCCGCAGCTTTTAGCGCTGCATCAGAAATTGTGACTCTGTGGTGCTGCTCGTAAACGCTCCGCAAACCTTGTAAAATCTCGATGGTTTCCTGTACAGTCGGTTCGCCGACCATAATCGGTTGGAAACGACGCTCTAGAGCCGCATCGCGCTCGATGTGCTTGCGATACTCATCAAGTGTGGTTGCTCCCAAGCACTGAAGTTCACCCCGCGCTAATGCTGGCTTGAGGATGTTAGAAGCATCCAAACCGCCTTCTGTACCACCAGCACCAACAAGCGTATGAATTTCATCTATCACGAGGATGACATTACCCGCCGTGCGGATTTCCTCCATGATTTTCTTCAGGCGTTCTTCAAAATCACCACGGAAGCGAGTACCTGATACTAGCGATCCCATGTCTAGGCTGATAACTTGCTTGTCTTGCAAAATATCCGGCACATCTTGATTTATAATGCGTTGTGCTAGACCTTCGGCGATCGCTGTTTTACCTACTCCCGGTTCGCCAACTAATACTGGGTTATTCTTGGTGCGGCGACCGAGAACTTGCACGGCACGTTCAATTTCTTTTTCTCGACCAACTACAGGGTCAATTTTGCCTTCTTTGGCTAGTTTGGTGAGATTTCTGCCAAACTCTTCTACACTCAGGTTTTGGGTGCGTCTTTGACCACCACCACCTGCGGTAACGCTTGCATCATCACCCAAGCGGCGAATGACTGCGCTGCGAACACTCTGTAGCTCAACTCCTAGATTTTGCAGGACTTTAGCGGCAACACCTTCACCAGCTTCGGTCAATCCCAAAAGTAGATGTTCTGTATTTATGTAGTTGTGTCCCAGACTGCGAGCTTCTTTAAATGATTGCTCAAACAGGCTTTTTACTTTCGGTGTAAAGGGAATTTCTGGTGGTACAAAGCCAGTACCGCGACCAATGATTTTTTCTACTTCTCGACGTGCGTCTTTGAGGGTAACACCCAACTCAGTCAGCACTTTAGCAGCCACCCCAGTTCCTTCTCCCATCAAGCCCAGGAGAATCTGTTCTGTGCCTACAAAGTTGTGCCCCAGGCGTCGAGCTTCCTCCTGAGCTAACATAATTACTCTAATGGCTTCGGAAGTGAAGTGTTCAAACATAACGGGTTCTTGCTCCCTTGCTGCTTAGGCTTAGAGTGAAATAATCTTCACTCTTTTTAAACTTTCATGTATTTTCTTAAGGACAATGTATCTTTATTTAAAGTGAAGTGGCAGTAGTGAGAGCCGTAAGGCTCAGGTGTGGTTGCCGTCTTGAGGGGGAAGTGGGGAGACAAAAAGACAAAGGGATTAGTGACTCTGAAATTTTAACTCTTGACTCAAACAAAATATCAAATGAAAAATGAGTATAAACTATGACAGACGCATCCACAGGTAAAGAGCAACAACATCCGCTTTACAATCGCGATCGCCCTCTAATAGATAGTTTACTATCTCAAGAGCCAACAGATTACAATTTGGCAGAACTTGCCAGACTGCGAATTCGTTATCAAGGCTTTCCAGGTGCGAGAGACATTCAACAGACTTTAGATCGAGTCTTGCTTACTTGGGGTTTGACGGAAGCAGAACTTTATCAGAAAACCCGCCAAATTCACAACTTTGCCAAGATTTACACAAGTCGCGGCAAAAAAGAAGAACAAGATTGGAATTAGGTAATGGGGCATGGGGCATTGGGCATGGAAAGAATCGTATTTATTCACCCACTCGCGCATCACCGAACTTCTTTAATTCCCAATGCCCAATGACGCCAGATGCTTCAAGTCGGCAGAGCCGACGGCAGGTGCTTCAACCGAGGGAACCTCCGCAACGCACTGCCTCCCCAATGCCCAATTACCAATTACCTTTTTCCCAATGCCCATTGCCCAATGCCCATTGCCCATTGCCCAATGCCCCATGCTTAGTTATCAGTTGTCAGCCTAAATCCCGTCTGCTCTGCCTGTTTAGACGTAAGCTGATTTTGCTGCTTTTTATACTCGCGCAACTGCTTCAACAAGCGTGCTTGGGATGAAGTTAAAGTACTTGAACTAATTGTGATTTCTGGCTTTTTGGCAGCACTTTTAAAAGTAGCAGATGATGTATCAATAATCATCACCTTTTGGGTTGTTGGGCTAGAAATAACCAAATCTGATTTATTAACAGATGCTTTCAAAGAGTCTAAAGTATCAGCAATTTGCACTTGCTGTTGCATCTGCTCTGTGGAAGAAACCAAAGTACTTAAACCATTTACCAATTGCCGTAAATTATTTCTAAAAGCGGGATCGCCGGTCAACTCATCTAAATCAGATGTAATTTTTTGGGTATTTTCAAATGTTACCCGTGCCGAATCCAAAGTTTGTTGCAATAGCAGTCGGTTATTTGGATCGTTGAAGCTTTGGGTAGCATTGCGTAAATTTGTTGACGCTTGCGCTGCATTTGCTGAGAGAGTTTCTAAATTTTCCAGTAATTTTCCTTGGGTAAAGCGATTGACAGTTGGTGATAAACTGCTGACTGTAACGCGCAGTTGCTGGCTGGTTTGACTAAGATTATTTAATGTACCAACTAGCGTTGAGCGATTTGTTGTCACCAAATTATCGAGATTTGTCACCAAACTTTTTGCTTGATTTGCGGTTGAACTTATAGTTTTTGCGGTTGTACCAAATTCTTGTGCAGTTGTGCTAAATTGCCTTGCTGTCGTACCGAATTGATTTACTGTTTGATTGGTAGATGTACTAAGTTTATCTGTTGCCCGTTGCACTGAATTAGCTGTGGCGGAAAATGTGCCTAATTGTTGTTGTGCATTTTTGCTTAAAACCTGGAGTTCTCGACTTAAAGCTGCTACACTGACGGCTGCTTGAGAGGCAGTTTCTAGGGTTTTATTGACATTGTTATAAAATTTCGGATTACTGTATGCAACAGATAGCGCTGTTGAACTGCGAATCAGCTCATCAACGCTGATGCCAACCTGACCTTTTAAGCGAGATCCATTACAGACGATAATCTGCGGATTGCAATTTTTTTCTGTGGGTTTAGCGACATCAGTCGCTTGAATTAACGTTGCTTTTGGTGTGATGTCGATAATGCTTTCGCTAATCAAACCGGATTGATTAGCTTCAACTAATACATCACGGGGGATTTTCAACTCAGGTTGAGAAATATCAACTTCCACTTCAACGTTATTTAAACCAGGTCGAATTTTAGAAATACTGCCTACTTTCACCCCGCGATAGCGAACAAGTGTTCCCTTTTGCATTCCGGTGGCGTTAGCAAACTCGATAATAACTTTGTATGAACGTTGAGATGTAGTAACTCTATTCAACCACAGCAGAATCACTCCAAATACCCCTAATCCTGCCAAAAGCAATAACCCTACAGAACCTTCTCTAAATGTTCGCGATCGCATTTTTCTCCTTCTGCCATCTAGCCGACATGAATCGGTCCATGCACACTCCCACTGAGAAATTGTCTAATCAAAGGATGTTCTGTTTTCTCAAGTTCATCTATACTACCTTGCCACTGCACTTTACCTTGATAGAGAAAAATAACTCTGTCAGCGGTACGACGAATAGTACTCTCTTGGTGGGTCACAATGGCATAAGAAGCACAGACTCCTTGAGTACATTGTAATTGGCGAATTAAATCTTCTATAACTGTAGAGGCAATTGGGTCAAGTCCGGCTGTCGGCTCATCGTATAGTAAAACTGCTGGTGCGTCTTGTGGTTTGTCTGGGTTAAACACAACTGCACGCGCAAAAGAAACACGTTTTCGCATTCCTCCAGAAAGTTCACTAGGATAGCGCGAACCGATTCCTGACAAACCTACCATGTCTAATTTTTCATTTACCAGTTCTCGAATGCGCGATCGCGGTATTTTTGAGTATTGATAAAGTAAAAACCCCACATTCTGCTCGACTGTCAATGAATCGAATAATGCTGCCTGCTGAAACACCATCCCAATCCCAACCGGATCGGCACCATCTTCTATCAAACCTTCTCGCCGTACCCCTTGTACATAAATTTCTCCGGCATCGGGAGCCGTTAATCCTGCAATTACCCGTAAAATTGTTGATTTACCAGTACCGCTAGGACCAATAATCCCTAATGCTTCTCCCTGGTAAATTGTCAAGTCTACATTGTCTAAAACTTTATTGTCACCAAACGACTTAGAAACGCCTTTAAGTTCAATTAATGGTTTATTCATTGGGAATTGGGCATGGGACATTGGGCATGGGGCAATTGTTTAATGGGCATTGGGCAATGGGCATTGGGCAAATAACCACTAACATTTGTACAGACGTTCCAGTGGAACGTCTCTACCGCTCCCACTAACTACTAACCACTAACAACTAACAACTAACAAAAATGCAAGATTGTGATGTCATAGTCATTGGTAGCGGTATCGGCGGATTGTGTGCTGCTGGATTACTCGCACGTTATGGCAAGCGAGTAATTGTGTGTGAAAGCCATACAATTGCTGGTGGTGCTGCTCATAGCTTCAGACGACGAAAATTTGAATTTGATTCCGGTCCTTCTTTTTACTGCGGTCTGACTGATGCCCAGAGTTTAAATCCTCTCAAACAAGTTCTCGATGTTTTAGGCGAATCCCTTTTATGTGTGTCATACGATCCTTTAGGACATTATCACTTTCCGGAAGGCACTTTTGCAGTTTATAGCAATACTGAGCGTTACCGTCATGAGGTGGAGAAAATTACGCCTCAAGGTGCTAGAGAATTAAAGCGGTTTGAAGAACGTTTGTTACCGCTTTATGAAGCGATGAAAGGCATTCCCACTATGGCTTTGAGAACAGATTGGCAGTTGATTTTGGTGTTACTAAAAGATTATTTGCCATCTTTGGCGAAAATGCTCCCCCATTTGCCGATTATTCAAGCTTCTGTGGGTAATGTGATGGATGCAACAGTGAAAGATGCTTGGGTGCGACGGCTGATCGATTTAGAATGCTTTCTACTGTCTGGTTTAAAGGCACATGGGACTATTGCCCCAGAGGTAGCTTTTATGTTAGGTGAACGCGATCGCGTTGGAGTTGAATATCCAATAGGAGGTAGTGGAGCAATTGTCAAGGCTTTGGTGCGGGGATTAGAAAAATTTAATGCTAAATTGCGGTTGGGATGTCATGTTGAACAGATTTTAGTATCTGGTAAAGTTGTTGGCGTCAGGTTACAAAATGGTGAAATTCTCAAAGCGCCTGTGGTAATTTCTAATGCCACAATTTGGGATACTTACACTAAGTTGTTGCGTCCGGAAGACTTACCCGCATCTTCCCGTAAAGTTTCGCTAGATACACCAGCGTTAGATAGTTTTATGCATTTACACTTAGGCATTCGTAGCGAAGGCTTGGAGAATTTGACGGGACATCATGTGGTAGTTCACGATGCACAGCAGGATATTACTTTACCGGGAAATACTTGCATGATATCGATTCCTAGCGTGTGGGATGCTTCCCTTGCACCAGAAAAACATCATGTAGTTCATGCTTATACTTTAGAACCTTATGCGGGATGGGAACGGAATCAAGGGTATGAGCAGAAGAAGCAAGAAAGAGTAAAATCTTTATATCGCGCTTTAGAAAGAATTATCCCAGATATTGGCGATCGCATAGAGTTAGAACTGATTGGCACACCTTTAACTCATGCTCATTATCTCAGAAGATACCAGGGAACTTATGGTCCAGCGATCGCAGCAGGTAAGGGAATGTTTCCTAGCACGCACACCCCCATTTCTGGATTGTATCGTGTGGGTGACAGCACTATGCCAGGAATCGGTGTACCGGCGGTGGCTGCATCTGGCATTTTGTGCGCGAATACTTTGGTTAAGCCAGAGCAAACAGCAGAATTATTAGATAATTTATCGCATTTTTAATATATCTTACTCCCTTCCCACTCGAAAAATATTTATTTAACGAACCGCCCTTCGGGTTCGCCAGTCCCCCATCGTGACGGAAACCGCCAAGACGGGGGCTGGACTCACAAAGACACGAAGTACACAAAGGAAGAAGAGAAAGAAGATAGGTAATCTTGTAGCGGGAAGGGAGTAGTACAGCATTGTCACTCGATACAATCGCATTGTCACTCGATACAATCGCATTGTCACTCGATACAATCGCATTGTCACTCGATACAATCGCATTGTCACTCGATACAATCGCATTGTCACTCGATGCAATCCCATTGTCACTCGATACAA
>NZ_JBPAOH010000122.1:0-24170 GCF_050875635.1 Tolypothrix sp. VBCCA 56010 | reverse complement strand
GGGGGAGGGCTTGCACCTCCATCCTGTCTGGAGTTCAACCATTTCTGGCTGGTTAGCTTATGTCTGGACTGGTTACCAGGATTCGGCTAACAACGAATCGCACCCCAACGTTGGGTGATAGCAGAAGGCAAGAAACTGGCTATGTTTAATAGTGAATCACCCCAACTGCCCACTGGCACAGAAGCTGTGGCAACAATCACTTCTCCCCCCAGTGCCTCAGTCATTATCACTTCCAGCAAAGGCAATCAGTTAAAGGTAGGGCAGATTAAAAAGTATGCCTTTGCCTCGCGCTCGTTTCAAGGAGAATCATGCACCGTCTCGATTGGGTTCAAATCTAACTCTGACCATCGTAAACCGCCTACACCCCTTGCCCTAGTTAATGGCAAAGCCTTGGGGGTTATTGATAAAGATTCGTTTGCAGTACTAAGTCAAAAGGTGCAAGCCGCTAATCAATCGATAGAAAGCTTGAAATTTAATGCCACCATTCAATCTGCCCCGGCAACAACCGCCCATCTAATTATTGATCCAACGACTGTCAAGTATCCCCAAGAGTGGACAAATGAAGATGCGACCCCAGAAAGCGAAATCATTAAAACTGAACTCAAAAAGGAAGCTCAAGGTGTCAACACCAACACTCATGCGACGCAAGAAAGCGAAATCATTAAAACTGAACCTTTAATTGATGTCACACCAACGCCCAATGAACCCACAGAACTTACCCCTACTCCCATTACAATTCGTGAAAAATGGGAGCAAAATTTAATCACCGCCAGCCTCAAAGCGATTCGCGCCTTGCCCCATAATCAAAATGCCATTATTCAAACGGCTCCTGTCGGCAGTAAACACACTGCTATTTATTCAACATCAAATAACACATTGCAAATCATTAACGATCAACAGCAAGTAGTTTACCAAGCGACAAGGGATCAAACAGCCACAATTAACCACCTCACAGAAAAGCAAAAATCTTATTGGCAAACTTCCACAAGTAAAAATCAACAGTCCCAATCCGAACGCTAATTATTTGGTTGCACTTGCTCATCAAAGCATCTTTATATAGCAGTTCTCACTTATATTAAATACACATCTCTTGTGGGGTGGGCATCTTGCCATTGGCATCTCGCCCGCTCAGGACAGGCGAGACATCTGTCCGAAAAGAAAATATTAAGTGTATTGGACTAAAGTGATAACCGCTATATTTTTAACTTTCTATTTCAAATCCTCAGATATCGATATATGATGTCCACCTCTTGATATATGATGCTGAAATAGCATTTAAATAAAAACCATGCAAGTTCGACTAGCTGTGATCAGCAATGCCGGTGGCAGTGGTAAAACTACACTTTCAGTTCATTTAGCCTACGAATTGGCAAAACGCTCCTTATCTGTAGCCCTCATGGATCTTGACCCCCAAGGGTCTTTGACACTATTTTGTGGTTTGTCTCCCCCAGAACCAGAACATACGCTATCCGCTGTGCTGCAAGATAACTTTGATGGTTCTTGGCCCTTAACTCCCTGTTGGACAGAACATACAGATAAAGTAGTTATTTGTCAAGGCGGGATGGTACTGACGCAAACGGCAGATGAACTGGTGTTGCATAAACGAGGAGCCTACCTTTTGGGAGACTGCTTAACTGACTATCCACTGGAGCATGACCTGATTATCTTTGATTGCCCAGCTACCCTCGGTCCTTTGCCTTTAATGGCTTTGGCTGCTTGTACTCACATCGTTATTCCCGTGCAACTAGAGCCAAAGTCGATTCAAGGAGCAGCACATTTACTGGAATGGTATTACTACCACTGCAAGCACCTACGTTTAAAACCGACTCCAGAAATAATCGGATTTGTCCCCAACCAATATGATTCCCGACGAGCGACGCATCGGCAGATGTTGGCTGCATTGCCATCTCAGTTGGAGCAAATGAATATCCGTGCATTTGGTGCTATTCGCGATAGTGCTGAATTTGTCAATGCCAGTGGACAAGGATTACCCCTACATATTCACCGTCCCAGCCATCCTGCTAAAAGTGATTTTAAAGAAATTGCTTCATATCTTGCAAATCTAATTGGAAATCAAAATAAGACAAGAGGTAAGAAATCATGACTGCGCGTAAAGCGACTGACCTCACCAATTATTTTTCAGCAGCCAAGCAGTCTCAGCAGTTATCTGAAGCCGAGGAGGAACTCCAGCGATTAAGAGCAGAAATTGAAGAACTTCGTTCTTCCGGTGCGGCTGAGTTAGAAGAACAACTAGCTACGCTGCGTAAGCAACTCCAATCACAATCAGGTATCCTTTCGATTTCAGTTGAGCAAATTGAACCGAACCCAGAGCAACCCAGACAAACATTTTTGCCCGAAAGTATCGAATCGATGTCCCGTTCTTTGGCAGAGGATGGACAATTACAGCCAATTATCCTAATTCAGCGTGAAAACCTAGTGCTATTCGATGGAGAGCGACGCTGGCGTAGTGCTAAAGCCTTGGGTTGGCAAAATCTTCAAGCTGTGATAATTCCAGAACCTGCAAGCTTGCACCGCAAAGCGCTACTGACCTCGTTGCATCGAGAAGACCTGAATCCCCTCGATAAAGCTGAGGCGATTGTACGAGAATTGGCTAATAATACTGATTTAGAGCAAGTGGACATTCCCCGTATTCTTTCAACAGTCGTGCGACGGTTAAATGCACAAAAAAAGATGAACTCTGTTGTAGAACTGATGACGGCTGAAAATGCAGAGCAACAGTTAGGTTTAGCGGCTTTGGGTTTAAGTGACTCAGAACAAGCAGTGTTGGGTTTACTGTTGGATTTACAGCTTAATCCTGCCTCTATTGATGCCAACGTTTTTCCGATGCTATCTCTAGCATCCGACCTCAAAGTTGCCATCAGAAGTGGACTAAAAGGTGTTCATGCAATGGCGTTACAAAAACTTTCGCCCAAAAATTTGGGAGTAAGTGAAGAAGAAGCGCAGTCAATTAGGGTTACAACGACACAGAAAGTTATGACAGAAAAGTTATCTGCTAGTGCCACCCGAAAATTAGTAAGTGAAGTGATAGCTTCACAGGTACAGTCATCATCAACGTCTGAAGCAAAGATTAAACCCGTGTCACAGTCTTGCCGTCGGCTGCAAAAACTCTCCTTAGAGTCGTTGAAGAAAGCTGAACGAAATCAACTAATAGAGTTTCAAGAAGTCCTACGTCAAAAGTTAGCAGAAATCGAAGAAGTTTTGAAACAAAAGTAAGTAAGATTTGTCCCGTATGCGTACTATAATCCTAATTTTGAATTCAGGATTCTTAAGCTGTCATGCCTATAATTCAAATATTTTTAACTTTAGGAAAAAAGCACGGAGCAGGAGTTGCTCTTTTCAAAGAGTTTCCCAGTTGCCAATCCCTAGCCCCCAGTCCCTAGTAGTGGTGCATTATGGATACAAACTATACATTCAAATTTAACTCCTCCATTGCCTTAGAAGCACTCAAAGCTGGTGACTACGATCCATTCAATTTCTACGAGGCGCGTCTAGAACTCTTCAACCTGTCCATCATGGCGGACTATGACCAATTAGTGTGCCTGCCGACACTCACTGCCATTGATAAATACTGGTATCAAATTGAAACAGCCAGAAAAGTCCTCAGACAACTTGGCGGACGTGCATTGCTAGCGGATGAAGTTGGATTGGGCAAAACTATAGAAGCTGGACTAATAATAGCTGAATACCTGGCAAGAGGCATGGTTAAATCGCTATTGGTACTGACTCCCGCATCCTTAGTTTCCCAGTGGCAACTAGAATTAAATGATAAATTTAACATCACCAGTATTACAACAGACGATCGCGATCCGCAACAACAAGTAGAAGAATTCTGGACAAAGAATCCCCGAATTATCGCTTCCCTCAACACCGCAAAATCTGCCAAACATTTCTCTGTTGTCACCAACCGCACTTGGGATTTGGTAGTCGTAGATGAAGCGCACCATCTGAAAAATCGCACTACCCTTAACTGGAAACTCGTCAACGCTCTCAACAAGCGATTTATCCTTATGCTGACTGCGACACCAATACAGAACTCGCTTGTGGAATTGTTTAATCTCCTCACCCTCCTTAAACCAGGGTTGTTGCAAACTGAAGCTGCTTTCAAAAAAGAATATGTCGATTCCAAAAATGGACGAGTCCCTAAAAATCCGGAAAAACTGCGATCGCTAATGCGGGAAGTCATGGTGCGAAATACCCGCGCACTTGTAGATGTTAAACTACCTAAACGCTTTGCTACCACCATTACCGTTACCCCGTCTAGTGGGGAACAGAAACTTTACCACGACTTAAGCGAATACCTGCGTTTATCATCAGATCAACTCGATAGACTCTCCCGCACCAATTTACTAATGCGGGCTGGTTCTTCCCCTGGTGCTTTGGCTGACTCTCTCAAACAACTCACCAAACGTTTACCCCATGAAGAACTCAAATCTTTGGCAAGACGTGCTGCTCAAGTTAAGCAGGTGGAGAAAGCGAAAGCATTGGTAGAAATGCTCTTAAAATCTCGCCAGAAAACCTTAGTTTTCACCACTCATAAAGCAACCAGTGCTTATTTAGCCCAAACATTGCGAGCCGCAGATATACCTTTTGCAGAATTTCAAGGTGGGATGTCTCTGAAAGATAAAGATGCAGCGATCGCTGAGTTTCGAGACACAGTTTCTGTACTTTTAGCATCGGAAACAGGGGGAGAAGGACGTAATATTCAGTTTGCCAATTGCATCGTCAATTACGACTTACCGTGGAACCCGATGAAAATCGAACAGCGCATCGGTCGCATTCACCGCATTGGACAAACCCAGGATGTTTTCATCTTTAATTTTTGTCTCAAAGATAGCATCGAAGAATATATTTTGCGTATACTCCACGACAAAATCAATATGTTCGAGTTAGTCGTAGGAGAGATTGAAACTATCTTGGGTAATGTGGATGATGAATTTGACTTTAGTGAAATCGTCATGGATATTTGGTTGAAACATCAAGCAAAACCAGAATTAGATACAGCTTTTGACCAATTAGCAGATAATTTATTAAAAGCTAAAGGACAGTACCAGCAAACTCAGGAACTAGACGAGCAGATTTTTGGTGAGGATTTTGAAGCGTAAACTACCCAATATATCATGACAGGCTTATTAAATATATTGTAGAGACGTTCCGGAACGAACGTCTCTACGAGGGTTACGATGTTTTTATTAGTGTTAATTAACCGGACATGATATTAGCAACCCTCGTCTACTTGGAACGTATTTTTGTATAAGGTATGGAAAATTTTCCATACCTTTGTCTGCGTGCGAGTTGGTCAGTAATTATAAGCGGTAAGCAGCAGATTGCATTGTCGTTATTTAATTAGATGTTCTTCTTTCATATCCTTCGCAGTCGGCTTGCCTATAAGTTATGCAAAGAGGAAAATGTGCCATGTTTGAGCTACACTGTAGGAAATGACATCAACTATAGATTGTTAATTTGTAACTCACACTGTTGGAAAATATAGTTAACCGCAGCAAACAACTTATCTAATTCCTCAATTGTATAAAGATTTCTACTTCTAGTAAAAATATCTGCATTTAGCTTGCCAAACTGCCATACTTTACCATTAGAAACAATCCCAAAAACAGTCTTTTCTAAATTATCATTAATCCGTTGGACTGCTATCATTTCCGCAAGACACTGACCCCATCCTTCTTCAAACTTGTTTTGTTTTGCCTCAACTGCCAAAAAATAGGGCTTATCAAAAACAATAGTAGCGAGGGGATTTCGCTGCGTCACTATATAATCAGGGACAGGGGATAAATCTTCATCGTAAATTAATGTCTGGTGACTCCAAAGCGTTAGTTTGCTCCGATAAAATTTCCATACTTCTTTCAAAACAGGATAGATGAGATTTTCACAGATAGCAGATTCGGAATTGTCAATAACTCCATCTGTGAATAATAAATCTAGTTCTGATTTGAAATCATCTTTAACTGGGAATTCTTTTTCGATAACAAAATTAGTTTGCACATACTTTATTTGAAACTTTTTCAGAACTGCGCTAATACTTTTGTAATTGCTAAATGGCATGGTAATTTACCTTTGCTTTAAAAACTCTGCCTTGCGCTAGTTCCGCAAGTAGCATATTTAAAATATTTTTGAAACTGACATTACTAACGTAGCATTCATACTGTAAGACACCGGAAGATTACCGATTTAAAAAATATTACTAGGCGCAGAGAATACAGAGGGAGGAGGTAGAATTTGAGGTAATTTCAGACTAATTTGGGAGTATTTGGTGAGGTGAGAGTCTCTCCAATACGGCTTGGGTAATGAATGGTGCCTTCAACTGTGCTGGCAATGTGGAGGCTTCGCACTCGTGGCGGCAGGCGATCGCATTGCTCTTAATTTATAATTAACAAGCGAACAAATAAACAGATTCAAGCCAATTATTAACAACCATATACCGCATAAAGGCAGTGGGGATTAGGAATTGGAGAAGAGGGTATATGTAAGAATTCTTGCAACATGATTTTTTCTGACGCTGTTCCCAGTCCCCAATCCCTTTTATTCCCCAGTACCCAATCCCCAATCCCCAATCCCCAGTACCCAGATGATATCAGATCCGATTCTTTCAACTCTATCAAAACTGGTATCCCTATATGATGGTGTTGCCGAACCTGATGGTGATAACCAGATGATGGTGATGTTGACTGCCAACATTGCCAAACAGTTGGAATTGCCCGAAGAAGTAACACTTTCAACCAAAGCTGATGTAGACAAGAGTGTATTTGTCACCTATCACTCAGAATTGCTGAGTCGATTTTCGCGGATTTTGGGAAATCGGGGAACAGTGAGTGCGATCGCTATCAATTACGATGGCTATCTGAAAACCAGCGGATTCGAGAAACAACTTCTGCAAACTCTAAAACCTCAGAACGGCTTAATTCGTTTTCTGGAGGCAAAACCGGAGACAACCCGTTATTTGTGGTGTCATGTAGCGTATACTGCTGAAGCCGATGAAAAAAGAGTCGGCATGGTTTCGTTTATTATCAATGAACTGACTTTAGTTACACCAGTTGATATTGGTGATGCACTATTTTGGGAATCTGACCGTATTGTGGTGGAACACCCAGAAGCAATTTCAGAAAGAAAGAGTGAGGAAATTTCACTCATTATTGAACATACTTCTGCTCAACTGGTACAATCTGACCTGAAAAATTGGCAGGCGAAATTATCTAGGGCAAAAGCTAGAGATGAAGAGCGATTAAAAACATATTACAACACCATAGCTGTAGAAATTCAAAATCGGATTCAATCCCGCCAGTTGGAAGGAGAAGGGAAAGAAAGAGAATTGGCTCGGATGGAAGCTACTAATAAAGAGCTAGAGCGCAAATTGGCTGACTTAGAAGAGCGGTATTCTCTAAAAGTGTCAGCTGATTTATATAGTGTAATGGTAGTTGAGCTGCCCACGGTTCATCTAAAGTGCGAATTAGTTCGCAAAAAAATTAAACGCACCGTCACTGCTGTTTGGAACCCCTTCACCAAAATCATTGAACCATTGCGTTGTGAGCGAAGTGGTGTGCCAGTTTATGAGTTTTACCTGGATGATATTAATGCTCAAATTATTGCTCCAGCTGCTTGGAATCAGAAATTGTAAAACGAACCCCAACCGGAACACTGCGGATCATTGATGCTTTGTTCAAGCGATCGCCCTTGGCGGCTCCTAAAGGAGCATCGCGAAATTATTGAATGTAACAAAAGCACCAAGCCGAAATTTATCAAAAACTTTGCGTAAAAACTCTTCTCCTCATTCGTATAAGGGATTGAGGTGTTCTAGGATCTCAACTCGGATGGCTTAGTAAAATTATATACAGAAAAATTCAAACCTTTGCTACTTGTACGCGTTGCGCTTATCAGATTACTCTTTGTGTCATAAAATACCAATAATGTCCGCTTGTCCAGCCAATTCGTCAATTAAAAAATCAAGAAATTTGCATCGACTATGAAAAAGTTAGTTATCCTTCAATTTGATGGTGAATTTTCTACAGGATATAAAGTAACGTTAGAAGTTGGCGAAGAAGGAAAACGTCCTGACTTGAGAATTAGAGGAGAACTACCTCAAGCTATTGATATTATTCAATGTTTTCAAAATTGGCGTGATACTTACCGAAGTTTGTATGGACAAACGCGGGTCAAAAAAATTGGCGCTAGGAATGTAAATATTAATGTTCTGAAACAGAAATGCAATGAGCGATCGCAAAACTTACTTAATTCTTTTAATTCATGGTTGCAATCACAGTCTTTTGAGTCTATCATAAATTGCTTATATCAACAACGTCGAGGTCGGGAAGATGAAATTAGGGTACTTCTTAGTACAGATTGCCAAGAACTACGTAAACTACCTTGGCATTTGTGGAATGGATTTTATGCTATACCTTATTTCCGTATTACACCTTTTGAAGTTGCTTTAAGTGCGCCGGATGCTGAACGCAAAGAACGACCATTTAGAGAAAAGATTAGGATTTTAATTATTCTGGGTGATAGTACGGGAATAAATGTTAAAGCGGATGAACAATTACTGCAACAATATTGTGGTGATGCGGAAATAGTAACCCTTGTGGAACCATTGCGGCAGGAACTAAATAATTATTTACAAGATGAAATTGGTTGGGATATTCTGTTTTTCTCCGGACATTCTCATACTCAGGGGACACAGGGACGAATATTTCTCAATCATGATGATAGTTTAACAATGGCAGAATTGAGAGATACCTTGCTTCCAGCGATCGCCAAAAGATTGCAATTAGCAATTTTTAATTCTTGTGATGGTTTGGGAATCGCAAGAGAGTTAGAAAGTTTGCAGATTCCGCAAGTAATTGTCATGCGCGAACCTGTTCCAGATAAAGTTGCACAGGAGTTTTTAAAGTATTTTTTAAAGTCGTTTACAGGTGGTAGGTCTTTGTGTATTTCTGTTGGGTATGCACGAAGACAATTAGAAATGCTGGAGTCACAATTTCCCTGTGCCAGTTGGTTGCCTGTAATTATTCAAAATCAGTTGGAAATGCCGCCAACATGGCAAAGTTTGGGAATTACTCGCAGTCCATATCGGGGTTTGATGGCATTTCGGGAAGAAGATGCCGAAAATTTCTTTGGACGAGAGGCGTTTGTTGAGCAGTTGGTAATTGATGTTAATCGTAAACCGTTGGTTGCGGTAATTGGTGCGTCTGGTAGTGGTAAATCTTCTGTGGTGTTTGCTGGGTTAATTCCCCAACTGCGGCAGAATAATATTGTAGGGGATAATGGTTGTTCGCCCAATTGGGAGATTATTTTCTTTCGTCCGGGGAAGAACCCTTTTGAGTCTTTGGCTATAGCTTTGGAAGAATCCAGGGGAGCAACGGCAGAATTTATCTCCTCGTCAGATGCTCAAATTTTACGACGTAGACAGGAATTAGAGCTAGAAATTGACTTAAAACACGATATCTGTGCGCTACAAAAAACCATTGAAGATATTCTTCACACCCCATCCCCTACTCATCTTCTGCTAATTGTTGACCAATTTGAGGAAATTTACACCCTTTGTCCAGATGCTCAAGAGCGTCAAATTTTTATTGATGGTTTGTTGAAAGCTGTTAATGATACTCCCCGGTTTACTTTGCTGATTACCTTAAGGGCAGATTTTTTGGGTAAAGCTATGTCTTACCAACCTTTGGGCAAGGCTTTACAAGATTATCCCCCTTCCTTACTTGCACCAATGAACCGTGAGGAATTAGAAAGGGCTATTACTCAACCTGCGGCGAGGTTTTCTGTGGAATTGGAAGAGGGTTTAGTTAATAAGTTAATTGATGATGTCGGTTCGGGGGAAGGAAGTTTACCTTTGCAGCAGTTTGCTTTAACGCAACTGTGGGCAAAACAACGTCCGGGGTTATTGACGCATCAGGCTTATAAAGAAATTGGTGGGGTGACGCAGGCTTTAGCAAATCATGCGGAAACTGTTTATGCTTCGTTGAGTGAGTCGGAGCAGAAAAGAGCGCAACGGGTGTTTATTCAGTTGGTGCAACCGGGGGAAGGTACGGAAGATACCCGGAAGTTGGCGACGAGTGAGGAAGTGGGGGGAGATAATTGGGATTTGGTGACGTTGTTGGCTAACGAGCGTTTGCTGGTAACAAATAGTAATGAGTTAACTGGGGATACGGTGGAAGTTGTGCATGAGGTGTTGATTAGGAATTGGGGACGGTTGCGGGGGTGGATGGATGATAATCGGGAGTTTCGTACTTGGCAAGAACGGTTAAAGGTGGCTTTGCAGCAATGGGAAACAAATGTTTGGGAGGAAGAGGGTTTGTTGCGAGGTGTACCCCTCGTGGAGGCTGAAATCTGGTTACAGAAACGGAGACTAGAAATTAGTTTTGCAGATCAGCAGTTTATTGAGAAAAGTCTGATATTGCATGAAAAGAAAAAAAAGCAAAATAAGCGTCTATTTCGCGGTATTATTTCTGGGTTTCTCGGTGGCTTGATATCAACATTAAGTTTAGTTTTGAGTGTAATTTGGTATCAAAATTATGAAACGAATGCCCAGTTAAAAAATGCTATTTTATCTGCGGAAAAGCTGCTGTTATCTGGTAATCAGTCTGAAGCTTTATTACAAGCTGTTAAGGCAGGTAAAAAGTTTCAAAAATCATCTGGGATACAACCGAAAATAACAATGCGACTTATATCAACCTTGAGTCGAACATTAGCATTTCATGAGTCAATAATGGGTAAGTTATATAGTCCGCTTATAAGCTTTAATATCAGTCCTGATGGTAACACTCTTGCTCTAGCATATGACGACGGGACAATCAAAGTTTGGAGTAAAGATGGTAAGCAATTACACAACTTTAAAGCTGACAAAGCTTACGGAGATATTAGACAGGTTAATTTCAGTCCAGATGGCAACATTATTGCTTCTGTAGACCCTTGGGGAATCAGATTTTGGAGCAAAGACGGTAGAGAATTACAAAGACTTAAAAGAAAAGAAGATTATTCTGGAGAAAGAGAATTTTGGAGCGTCAGTTTCAGTCCAGATGGTAATATTATTGCTTCTGTTAGTAAGGGTATAGAACTTTGGAGCAAAGACGGTAAAAAACTACGAACTCTCGAAGACAGCGAATCGATTTTTTCAGATAACGTCAATTTTAGTCCTGATAATAACACAATAGCTTCTGTTGGTTTTAGTGAGATAACCCTTTGGAGTAAAGATGGTAAAAAACTCCGAACACTCAAAGACAATGATAGTGTATACCATCCAGTCATGAGTTTTAGTCCTGACGGCAAAGCTATTATTTCTGGTAGCGATAAGGGAACAATAACACTTTGGAGCAAAGATGGGAAACAAATGCAAATTAGGCAAGGTCACGATTATAAAGTTATAAAGCTCGGTTTTAGTTATGATGGTAAAACTATTATTTCTGCGGATGAAAAAGGAAGAATCATAATTTGGGACAAAAACCTTAAAAAACTGAGAAGTTTCAGGATCGAAAGTAATACTTTTTTGTCTGATTCAAGTATACAATTTAGCCCGGATGGTAATATAATTGCTCATGTTGATAATAAGATTAAACTTTTTAGTCATGATGGTAGAGAATTGAGAAGCTTTGAAAATGACTTTAAGCTCATTACCATAAATGTTAGCTCTAATGGTAAAATTTTTTCTTCAGTGAAGGGTAATGATAAAATAGTTATATTATATTATGAGCTAGATGAGTTATTAGCAAAAGCCTGCAATAACTTAGATTTTTATCTAAAATATAATGACGTTAAACCAGAAGATAAACACTTATGTGACGATATTTTGGATAAATAAATATTACATTTATATAACAAGATAGTGTTTTTTGATTACATTTACAACAATATAAAAATAACTATATTTGGATGTAATAAAAAAGTGCGATCGCCTACACTGCTATAATTTCAACAGAATAATTATATTTTCCCTTCTCTCAATTATGGAAATCACAAAAATCTCCAATGAAGGACAAGTAATCATTCCCGAACCCGAAGCGAAAATCTCATGGCTGGGAAGTGGGACAGGAACTAATTAATAAGGCAAAATTGGTTGCTCAATTGCTGCAATGGCATTCGCTTTCCTTAGATTTTGCGGATGCTTTTCACCTTGCCAATAGTCAAAATCATACACAATTTTATACTTTTGATGAGAAGTTTATAAAAAGAGCTAAGGGATTAACTACTTGTGAAGTACAGCAACCTTAAGTTTGTAATTTTACCTTTACAACTATCTCAAAATATCTGTATTTGAGTGTAGTTGAAAAAAACGCGATGGGCAAGCCCCGCTGGAAGCGATCGCTATGGCATGATATCATCAAGTTTCAGCTCTAAGCTATATTAATTCTTTCCCGTAGTTTTATTTCTCAAGTTCCGAACTCAGTAAACTGACGCACATAAGGTTCGTGAAATGCCAAAATAATATCTTGCTTAGGTACTCCCATTTCAACCAATCGATTAGCAATTCCTTCTTCCGTACCATCATGTTGAATCCAAATTTTCCCATCTTTAATATCAAGATGTAAAATACAGCCAAAATCGCGTTTATTTCCCCGCCAACCGACATAAAGTAATTGATAGTGGTCTTGCTGTTCGTCGAAAATTGTTTGTACCTCATACTCTTCGGCATTTCGTTGCATCGAAGCTCGCTTTTGCCGTTCGCAAAGAAGATGTCGAATATATTGCCGATATTGTTCTACAGCCATTGACGAATAACCTCCTCTTGTACATCGTAAATCATCAATCGTAATTGATATTTTGCAACTGCCGATGCAATAAATTTACGTTGAAAAAAACTTTCATAAATTGGGACGCGAACAGCTAGATAAAGTTGGCGTTCTGGTTCAATTTTATCTAATGCATCCCGATAGGTTAAAAATTGTCCCAAGGCTGTATGAAATTCTGAAACATTCGATGGACTAATAAAACTTTTAATTTCAACCGCTATTTTTTGTCCCTCTCGCTCTGCTCCTAAAAGTTGCTCCGCTGCTAAATCAATCTCAAAATCTACATCATCCACATTGATTTCATAAGGATCAGCCGTAATTTTCCAACCGTCTTTTTCTAAAGCATTTCTGACAACATTATGAAATCTATCTTTTGCCATAGGAGTTCATTACACTAAAAATTAGGCTGGTTAAAGGTAGATAATACACAATATTCGCTTTAATTTTTATTTTAACTTAGGGGTTAGTTTGGCAGTAATGCCTAAAGATGTGCGATACGTCGGAGGTGTAAGGGCTTTGCGCGATACCTACGGCACACTTCCCTTCTCCTTTGGAGACACTTCGTGAACGGGACGCTCCGCGAACGTGAACGCTCGTAACTGTGTAACCTGATAATACAGAACTAATTGTCAAAGATTTTCCCAAAACCTGCGTAAAAACTCCCCACCTCGTTCGTATAAGGATTTAAAGAGGTAGGGGAAAAAGCATAATGCATTGAAAAGCTCCGTCTTGACATTTTATAGATTTGTATCGACTCACAGCGTGTCACTGTATTTTATGTATTTATGGTTACAACAAATTGCCAAAAATCCGGGGTTCAGCAGGAGATTTCGATGGGTGATGTTTTAGATTATCAACTGCGTCAGCTAGTCAGCGAAGCACAACAACATCCGCTAAAAAGTGCAGAACGACGGAAAGCATTGAATAGATTAATTAAAAAAATTCAGCATTCAGGGAAATTAAAAAACTTTACGCAATGGCAGAATTTACCCGACTTTGAAGAGATTTATCACGAAGCTGAGGCAAAAACCTATGTGGAAATTTGCAACAATCTCGATAATTATCACTCAGAACATAAGGTAATGGCTTGGGTAAATCAAATATTCCAATGGCGATTTCAAGATGTTTTAAGACAAATCAGAAATCGTCCCAGAATATTATCACTCGATGAATTAGATAGTTGTGGTAGCGACTCGGAAAAGCCTACTAGCAAAGAGCTATCTAGAGCTAAAGATGAACTGACAAAGAAATTAATTTCTGAAAGTGAGAATGAAGTTGAAGTATCAGCAGTCATAAATTTTGTTCAAAATGACCCAAAAGGTATTTTACAAAATGCTTATATCGGAGAAGATAAAAATGCCAATTTACAAAAAGTGTTGTTAATGAGATTAGATGAAAAAAAATGGTCAGATATATCAAATAAATTAGGTCATCCAATACCAAGACTTTCGGAGCTATATCAACGCAACATAAAAAAGCGTACAATTATCGATTATTTTCGTAAATATTTACAGTAAACCACAATCATTTACTCTTTCACAACCATATCAAGGATAATTATGAACCTTAATCGCGAGCAAACATCTTTTGCAATTCCTATGAGTAGTAAAGCCCATGAAATAGCTGATAAACGAAGAAAAGGAATATCAAATCCTGAGAAGGCAAAAAAAATCTATCTCAATACTTTAGCTGTATATGCAGTCAATTGTTATCTTGACTGTATGGGTTTTGAAACTAATTGGTCAGATGCGGATAACAGCAATCCTTGGATGCTAAGTTTAATAGATTTGGCTGATTTGGAGGTGAAAAATATTGGCACAATAGAGTGTCGTCCCGTGTTACCAGATGCAGAATATCTAGAAATACCTACTGAGGTGATGACAGATAGAATTAGTTATGTTGCCGTACAGTTTAGCCAATCCTTAAAGTCAGCAACAATTTTAGGTTTTACGACGCAACCAGCAGCAAAAGTTCATATTAGTCAATTGCAATCTGTAGATAAATTACTAGATTATTTGACTCAGAAAGAACAGGCTGCAATAGTTAATCTTCGACAATGGATAGGAAAAACTATAACAGAAGGTTGGCAGACAATTGATGAACTTTTACATCCTCAACAAATCGAATGGATGGGGTGTAGAAGTTTCAGTATCACACGCGGTAAAAAAATTGATTTGGGCTTGGAGTTAAATGGCGAATCTGTTGCTTTAATTGTGACACTTGCACCGGAAAATCAGTCAGCAATAAAAAATCAAGACGAAATTAACATTTTGATACAAGTGTCTCTCACTAAAGATGAGTATATACCTGGGGCAAATGTGTACATACCTGAAAAATTAAAGGTGGCTGTGATTGACGATAAGGGGGAAGAAGTTTTATATACTACTTCTCGACAGAATGATAATTGGATTGAAGTCGAATTTAGCGCCCAATTTGGGGAGAAATTTAATGTAGAACTCATTTTAGGAGAGTCAAAAGTAACACAACAGTTCGTTGTATGATAAGTATATTGCGTAGGGGTGATCGCCTGAAAGCAGCAGCGCTAAGTCCCAAGGGGACACGCTACGCGATCGCTATTGCCCATAGCGTTTCTGCTTTCTTATAGCCATTCGTTCCTACGAACAAAAAATTAATTTACATTGCTTATGAAAAAGTTAGTTATCCTCAAGTTTGATGGTAATATTAATTCCGAACTTCATGTAACTTTAGAAATTGCTAATGACGGAGAAAGAGCTTATCGAACAATCACGGGTAAGTTACCAGGGAATAATACTATTACCCCATTGTTGAATACATGGCACAACACCTATCGCAGTCGGTATGGTCAATTTAGAATTAAAGCTATTCAAGTTCGCAGCATTAATATTCAATCTCTGAATGAAGAGTGCGAAAAGCAATCAATAAACTTACTGGAGAATTTTAATTCTTGGCTCGCACTAGCATCTTTTGACTCAATTGTCAACTCTTTAAAAGAATTAGAACCAGAAAATGAAATCAGAATAATTATTACAACTTCTTGCCATGAATTACGTCAGCTTCCCTGGCATTTGTGGGATATTTTAACTAAGTTTCCACTGGTAGAAGTAGCTTTAAGTTCACCCAATGCTGAACGTGGGGAAAGACCTTACCGAGAAAAAATTAGAATTTTAATTATTTTAGGCGATCGCACCGGAATTAACATACACCAAGATAAACAATATTTGCAAAGTTTCTGTGGCGATGATGCCGAAATTATTTTAATTGACAACCCATCCCGTGAGGACTTAAATAATTACCTGCAAGATAATCTGGGGTGGGATATATTGTTTTTCTCTGGACATTCACAAACTCAAGGAATGCAGGGAAGGATTTATTTAAATAACTGTGATAGTTTGACGATGGCAGAATTGAGAGATGCTTTGCAAGTAGCGATTAAAAGACGATTGCAAATAGCGTTTTTTAATTCCTGCGATGGGTTGGGGATTGCTTACGAATTAGAACAATTGCATATCCCCCAAGTGATTGTCATGCGGGAACCAGTACCGGATAAGGTAGCGCAGGAGTTTTTAAAGTATTTCCTACAACAGTTTACTAGTGGGAAGTCTCTATATATTTCTGTGAGAAATGCGCGGTTGGAGTTAGAAAAACTTGAGTCAGAATTTCCTTGTGCAAGTTGGCTTCCTGTAATTGTCCAAAATCAAACGGAAACTCCACCGACTTGGCAAAGTTTAGGGATAATTTCTTTCTGTCCCTACCAAGGTTTAGAGAAATTTACAGAAGAAAAGGCAAAGTATTTTTTTGGTAGAGATAGGGCGACTTCTGGATTAGTTGCTGCTGTTAATAATAGACCTTTGGTTGCTGTGATTGGTGCTTCGGGAAGCGGGAAGTCATCGCTGGTGTTTGCTGGGTTAATTCCGCAGTTGCGTAGGGATACTGTTAATAATTGGTTGATTATAGCGTTTCGTCCGGGGAAAAATCCTTTTGAATCTTTGGCTGTGGCGTTAGTTTCGGCGTTAAATTTACCGGAAGATGAGCGACGTTTGGTAGAATTGGAAGTTGGTGTAAATTTGAAGGGCGATCGCTCCACGCTACAAAATTTTATCACAGACTTAACCCCCCTACCCCCCTTCCCTTGTAGGGAAGGGGGAAATATGCTCCCCTCCCCTCATAGGGGAGGGGTTGGGGGAGAGGTCACGCGAGTGCTGTTGATAGCCGACCAATTTGAAGAAATTTATACTCTTTGTACGGAATCTGAATCACGCAAAACTTTCTTGGATAGTTTGCTGCAAGCGGTAAAAGATGCACCGTTTTTTACGCTGGTGCTAACCTTGCGGGCAGATTTTTTAACTAGGGCGCTTGATGATTACGAACCTTTTGGTAGGGCGTTGCAGGAGTATCAACTAGAACCTGTTGTGCGGATGAGTCGGGAGGAATTACAGTCAGCCATTACACATCCTGCAACTCAATTGGGCTTTGAGTTTGAGCAGGGTTTAAGCAACACCATAATTAATGATATCCAAGATGGTGATGGGCGTTTGCCGTTGCTGGAGTTTACCCTGACTCAGTTGTGGAAGCAACAGCATTCTGGGAAGTTGACGCATCAGGCGTATAAAAATATTGGCGGTGTGGAGAAAGCGCTGGCGAATTACGCTGATGCGGTTTATGCAGAGTTGAGTGAGTCGGAACGAGAAAAAGCGCAACGGGTGTTTATTCAGTTAGTGCAACCGGGGGAAGGTACGGAAGATACCCGGAAGTTGGCGACGAGTGAGGAAGTGAGGGGAGATAATTGGGATTTAGTGACGCACTTGGCGGATAAGCGGTTGGTGGTGACGAACCGCAATGAGTCTACCAATGAGGAAACGGTGGAGGTTGTGCATGAGGCGTTGATTCGCCATTGGGGACTGTTGCGGGGATGGATGCAGGAGAACCGCAAGTTTCGCATTTGGCAACAAGGGTTGATGGTGGCGTTGCAGCAATGGGTGGATAGTAATAGGGATGATGGGGCTTTGTTGCCGAGTGCGACTTTGGCTGTGGCGGAGTATTGGTTGCAGCAACGGGGTGGGGAAGTTAGTAAACCGCAGCGATGGTTTATTGAGAAGGGTGTGGAGTTGCGGGAGAGGGAGAGGAAGCAGAAACAGAGGTGGCGACTGAGTATTATTGCTGGGTTGGTTTGTGCTTTGCTGGTGATTTCGGGGTTTGCTGCGGTGAGTGAAATTCGCAGAACTGATGCGGAAATTGGTAGATTGAGTGGTAATGCGGAAAAAATTTTTATAGGAAACGATCATGAAGCAGGGTTAACAAAATCAATTAAAGCTGGGAAAATATTACGAGAAAGCATTTGGAAACCTTGGATAGCAAGAGGAACCCAAATGCAAGCAATATCTACATTGCAGCGGGTGCTTAATGAATTTAAAATTAAAACTTTTAAAGGACATACAGTCCGTGTTTTGAGCGTTAGCTTTAGCCCAAATGGCAAAACTATTGCCTCCATATCTGCTGACGAAACGATAAGAATTTGGGATGTCAACAGTGGCAGGGTCATTAAAATTCTTAATAATAGTGTCAGCTTTCTTCCTATCACAATGGAGCAGCTTGGTAGCGTCAGCTTTAGCCCGGATGGCAAAATTCTTGCTTCCGCATCTTGGGACAATACGGTGAAACTTTGGGATATCAACAGTGGTACGGAAATTAAAACCTTGAAAGGGCATACAGGCTGGGTTAATAGCGTCAGCTTTAGCCCGGATGGCAAAATTCTTGCTTCCGCATCAAGTGACAAAACAGTGAAACTTTGGGATATCAACAGTGGTACAGAAATTAAAAACCTTCAAGGGCATACAAGTAGTGTTACTAGCGTCAGCTTTAGCCCGGATGGCAAAACCCTTGCCTCTGCTTCTGCTGACGAAACGGTGAGACTTTGGGATATCAACAGTGGTGGGGTAATTAATACTTTTCAAGGACATACAAGTATTGTTACTAGTGTCAGCTTTAGCCCGGATGGCAAAACTCTTGCCTCTGCTTCTTGGGACCAAACGATAAAACTTTGGGATATCAACAGTGGTACGGAAATTCAAACCTTCAAAGGGCATACAGACTTTGTTAATAGCGTCAGCTTTAGCTCAGATGGCGAAACCCTTGCTTCTGCATCAAGGGATAATACGGTGAAACTTTGGAATATCAACAGTAGTAGGGTAATTCAAACCTTTGAAGGGCATACAGGCAGGGTTAATAGCGTCAGCTTTAGTCCCGATGGCAAAACCCTTACTTCCGCATCTGATGACAATACGGTAAAACTTTGGGATATCAAAAGTGAGGGGAACACTAAAACCCTTCAAGGACATGCAACTGCTTACAATAGCGTCAGCTTTAGCCCGGATGGCAAAACCCTTGCTTCCGCATCTTGGGACGAAACGGTGCAACTTTGGGATATCAACAGTGGTACGGAAATTAAAAACCTTCAAGGGCATACAGACCGGGTTAATAGCGTCAGCTTCAGCCCGGATGGCAAAACCCTTGCTTCCGCATCAAAAGATGGAACGGTGAAACTTTGGGATATCAACAGTGGTCAGGTAATTCAAACCTTGAAAGGGCATAAATACGGGGTTGATAGCGTCAGCTTTAGCCCGGATGGCAAAACCCTTGCTTCTGTAGGTGACATTACGGTGAAACTTTGGGATGTCAACAATGGTCGGGTAATTCACAACCTTGAAGAGTATGCAAGTATGTGTATCTTTAGCCCGGATGGCAAAACCCTTGCTTCCGCATCAAGTGACAAAACGGTGAAACTTTGGGATCTGAACAGTAGTAGGGTAATTCAAACCTTTAAAGGGCATACAGGCAGGGTTAATAGCGTCAGCTTTAGTCCCGATGGCAAAACTCTTGCTTCCGCATCTGATGACGGAACCGTGAAACTTTGGGATATCAACAGTGGTAGAGTAATAACCTTTAAAGGACATACAGCCAGTGTTCGAGGTGTGAGCTTTAGCCCAGATAGTACAACTCTTGCTTCTGCATCTGATGACAACACTGTGAAACTTTGGGATATCAACAGTGGTGGAGTAATTCAAAGCTTTAAAGGGCATATAACCTCTGTTCGTAGCGTCAGCTTTAGCCCGGATGGCAAAACCCTTGCTTCCGCATCTTGGTGGAAAACAATAATTTTGTGGAATCTCGATTTAGATGACTTGCTAGTACAAGGATGCGGATTAATACCAGGCTACCTGCAAAATAACCCCGATGTCAGCGCAGAAGATAGGCGTTTGTGTGATGATATCAAGCGTTGAGGTCATTCACCTCCCCCACCATCTGCAAAATGCGAGTATATAAAGCATCTGCAACTCTGAACCCTGCTGTTGCAATCAACCCATCCATCACAGGTTTGACAGACAATCAATCCTTTTTGTTTCGCTTCAACCAAAACCCCTAACAACCCAGTAATTCGTAATCCTAACCTATCAGCTTCCGCTCTTCCTCGCCGTTCGTCGATAAGTAGTAATTCTGCATTGAGTTCAATTGCTAAAGCTATTGCTTCACATTCACCTTCGTCCAATTGTTGCTCTAACAAAACTGTGATTAGAGAGCGGTTTGTTACATGTCGTACTTCAATCCAATCAAATCTACGTACCTCTACAGAACCAGGAACAGGTGTAGATGTACCTGTAAGTTCCCGATAAACTGCTTCTGGAATCAGGATTTTACTATATAACTGTTGGAGTAAATCTAATTCACCAACAGCAGCAAGACTAGTGATTGGTGAAGTATCACTAATAACAATCACAACCTACCCAATTCCCGCAAATTCTTCAAATCGAGTTCAAAATCTTCTATTTCATAAGAATACAGAGGAATTTTGCGTTCTTGAAGCAACTGTTGAAACTGTATTTTATCCATTTCTGCCAACTTGCTAGCATATCCAAGGGGAAGTTTTCCCGATGCAAACAGCAATAGAGCAATTTCCTGTTTAAATTCAGCTGCTGTCATTCCACTAGCACGCAAAGTATCATCTGATATGATGACGCTCATTTTTCCCTCTTGCTAAAAATTTTAGTGGATTAAATAACGTGAGCATTATCGCTGACGCAATTCAAGTTTGTAGGGATTTTATCTGCACGACTATCTCAATAATAACCCCAATGTCAGCGCAGAAGATAGACGTTTGTGTGATGATATCAAACGTTGAGGGTCAATAGCAATGTTAATTCAATTAAAATAAAAATAAACTTTATACGCCACACCCCAGATAATGACAGACCAGCAATTACTAGAACGTATAGTCCTAAATCCAAAAGTGCTAGCAGGAAAGCCTGTAATTAGAGGAACCCGCTTGAGCGTTGAGTATATTCTTAACCTGCTTGCTCATGATGCAAATGTCGCAGAAATTCTCGAAGAGTACGAAGGGCTGAGTCCCGAAGATATTAAAGCTTGTATTCTGTTTGCTAGTAAATCGCTATCGAATACAACTTTTATGCCGCTCGTGGTAGAAAATACTTAGATGCGCTTTCTGGTAGATGAATGTACGGGGTCAGCCGTTGCTCGTTGGTTGCGTAACCTTGGCTATGAAGTTTTCTCTGTGTATGACGAAGCGCAAGGTATAAGCGATGACGATGTGCTGCAAAAAGCATTTGTCGAGAATTGGATTTTAATTACCAATGATAAAGACTTTGGTGAAAAGATATTTCGAGAAAGCAGTCTTCATAGAGGTGTAATTTTTTTGCGACTGGAAAATGAACGGGCTGTCAATAAAGTCGAAACGCTTAGACGATTGCTGGAAAATTATGCAGATAGACTACCTGAGCAATTTGTGGTCGTCACGGAAAACAGAGTGAGATTTGCATCACCATGATGCACAAAGAATAACCTAAATGTCAGCGAGAGCGATCGGCGTTTGTGTGATGATATCAAGCGAAGAAGAAGTGATGAAACTAGCCTTGGTTGATACCAACATTTTATCTTTATTTTTCCGCAATCAACCCTTGGTAGTTGAAAACTTTAATGCATATATTAAAGAATATGGCAAGAGCAACATCATAGTACTAATATACTATAAATTTGATTAATACGGCTGGTGGCACAAATTTGATGAGTGCGATCGCGTATTCTCACTACACATCTAATCAAATTTGTCAAATATATTCACCGCATTTATTTTTCCCAATACCCAAACCCAAAAAAATTTTTTATCAACTGCGTAATTGCACCTAAATAAATTCGTATTTTCCTATGAAGGGGTTCAAACAATATAACTGACCTCAACAATACCTCGACAATATTCATAGGAGATACATAATCATGAAATCATTGAATTTTACATTGGTAATTCTGATGTTAGGAACTGTAGCTTGCCTTCCCAAAGCACAAGCCATTAACTTATCAAAAACCCAAACTAATCAATCCCAATCGCAATTAGTATTAGCACAAGCCAATACCATTTCTGGATGGAAAAATGTTTCCTCTAGTACTTGGAATTTCTCTGGTATCTTACCCGTTGAACCAGGTGTCATGACAATGAAATTAAATAATGAACATATATTTATGGAGGCACAACTAGCAGAAACCGATGAAAGTAAATATGGGATTTTTTACGGACAGTATCGGATAGATATCAGCCAATTCCAGCCAAACGAATTATTAACTGCATTTGTCAGCGAGTTTCAAGATAAATCTAAAAAAATGCTGGAAACTCGCAACATCTCATTAGGTCGTTATCCTGGTAAAGAATATACATATCAAGAGGGGCAAAAAATTACCAAAGTTAGAGTATTTTTAGCTGGTCAACGCATATATGTACTCTTCGTTGAAAATCCTGCCGTTGGTGACGCTAGTAGATTTTTTAATGCTTTTAAAATTTTGTAGCGGCACAAGTAATTTTTTAAATAATTGTTCTCTTCAATCTTTTTCATTCAAACTTGTAGCGCGGGCATATTGCCCGCTTTTTTAGTAAAAAATATCTAAATATAAAAATCTAAAATGCGTAAAAACACGGTTGTTATATCGTAAACATAATTAAAGGCGTTTAAACGAAGTAAATGGACTTTTACAATTATGGCATCCTCATACATTCGCAGCATCGTTTTCACCACATTAGGTCTTAGCAGCAGCGTTTTACTAAACCTCAATACACCAGGTTTCGCGCAAGCAATAAGTCCATTATCCTCACTTTCAACTACTACAAATTCATCAACTTCCACCTCACGATTACAAGCAAAAAAGAATAATCTGCAATGGTTTTATAGCGTAGCAGAAAGAGTAATTCGTGCTAATGGGCTTGATGACCATCCCTGGCGCTTTCAAATCACTGATGAATATAATATCAATGCCTACGCTGGCGAGTTAAACAAAATCGTAATTTACAAAGGCTTGCTAGACCAAATATATGGTGATGATGCAGCTTTAGCTTTTATTATCAGTCATGAATTAGCCCACCATACACAACGCCATTCTGCACAGCAAGAAGAAGCAGAAGCTAGTTTAAAAGAAAGATTACTCAAAGAAGCAGAAGCAGAATATAACAATTGGATTGCACAAGAACGGGGAAAATCGAAAACTCCCATATCACTCGCTACAAAAGATGTTATCAAACAACGAATTATTATCCAGAAAAAACAAGAATTTGATAAAACCATGCAAGCATTAAGTCGCCAGCATGAATTTCAAGCCGATGAAATCGGTTACACCTATATGATTAGAGCTGGCTATGATGCAAATGGAGGTTTTCGAGTCTTTAACCTGCTTTCGCGCTTACCTTCTAACTACACGGAAAATAGTAGCCATCCACCGACACAACGAAGAATCAATGCTTTAAAGCAGGTAATGAATAAATATTTGTGGTTCTCTTTATGGATAGATGGCAATGAGCGATTAAAAAATAATCCTCAACCACTAAAATTAGATTTATCAGAAGATGGAGTATCTTTGCGAATCAACTCCAGATTTATCTCTCGGTAATTCTTCTATCACTGTTGCTTATAAGGGTGTTTCTCATCTAGCTAATAGTCAAAATTATTCTCAACTTTGTTTTGAGTAAAGCCATTAACTGCGAGATACCGATCACGGTATTTTGACTTTGCCATCTTTGATGCCTGCCGTTTCGTCCATTGTTGCATTCGGGGAACAGCAGGCACATCCTGAAACTTCTTTTGATACCGCTCTATCCCCAGAATCAATGCGATCGCAATAGCAATCTGCTTACAGCAAGACTCTGGATACCGCACCACCTGTTCTTCTGCAAACCGAATTACAATCCAATTACCCTCCAAAAAGAAAGAATTGCGTTGAGAATCTTGGGGCTGGTCTACACAGTGAGTCGGCTTTCTTGAATTATAAGCGTAAGGTTCGTCAACAAGAAGGGTGTGGGGTTGCATGGTTAGGGTGTAAGGGAGAAGACGGCGCACTTCGGGGCGTATGATTAACAGACCAACGCAATCGTCTTAAAAGACG
>NZ_JBPAOH010000121.1:0-24341 GCF_050875635.1 Tolypothrix sp. VBCCA 56010 | reverse complement strand
GGGATGGGGAGAGGGGGGGATGGGGAGAGGGGGGGATGGGGGGAAAGAAGAATTATTCTCCTTGTCCCCCTGTCCACGCCAGTCGCACGCGGCTGTGCTACAACGCTTGGTACCCCACGCCAGTCGCCGAGGGCGTTCGTGACCTCCGCACAGCGCTGGCTCCGCAACGCACTGGCTCCTCAACGTTCGTGACCTCCGCACGGCGCTGGCTCCCCTGTCCCCCTGCCCCCTGTCCCCCACTTCCCCACTCCTCCACTCCCCACTCACCACTCCCCACTCCCCCACTCTTTTAAAGCAGCAGGGTGCTGTTGTTATCTATAAGGGCAGGTGTGCCAGAAGTGGCGATCGCCCCATATTTCTGAAAGTAGCGGCTTACTTCTGGTGGAAAATTGTTGTAGTTAAATAAAGCATCCCCATCGGCAATATTTGCCCAAAAGTCGCGCAAATTCGGGGCTAGTTCTTCTGCCTGCGCTGATGGTAAGTTTAACGGAGGCAAAGTCAGCAGTTTGAGCAAAAAGGGAAGAGAGCGATCGCCCATCCATTTTCGTGAGGTTTGTTGCAATTTCGGGAAATCCGGTACTGATTCAACTCGATGCGAGGCAATTTGCAACCAATCTCTTCCGTGATTATCCCGATGAAACTCTAATACGCGATATGGATGTGGATAGCTGACTAAAGAACCTGTGGTTATATCGTATACACCTTCTGAGTAAGCAACATCCTGAACGTGCAAATGTCCTGTAAATACTAAACTAACTTTGTAGCGCTTTAATATTTGCAACAATTGTGGTGCATTTTCCAACATATAGCGATTTGCCATTGGGTGACGCGATTGGTTAGGCAAATGCTCAACAACATTGTGATGCACCATCACCAATACTAATTCATCATTTGCTGCTGCTAACACCTCTTCTAACCAACTTAGTTGTTGGATATCTAAACGCCCTACCTGCTCACCTTGGTCATTAAAAAAGTTAGAATTCAAACCAATCAGCCTGACTCCAGGTAGCAACTGACAAGTGTAGTAAAGTTGTTCGGGATCGTCATAACCAAACTTGCGATAATAAAGTGGAAAATCGGCAAAACCAATTGATTGTTTATCTGCTGTGAGGACAGGAACATCATGATTGCCAGGAACAACGTAGACTGGAAAAGGTAACTCAGCCAAACGTTTTTGCAACCAAATGTGATTTTCTGGTTCACCGTGTTGGGTTAAATCTCCTGGAAGTAAGAGGAAATTTAAATTCAGTTGTGTTAAGTGTTCTAATACACTTTCAAACGCTGGGATGCTGACTTCCACTAAATGAAAACGGCTGGGATGATTCCAGATTGTGTGGGGAAGCGCAAGGTGTAAGTCGCTGACTACGGCAAAGCGAAAATTTAGAGTCATTGAGGTAAGGATAATCTTAAAAACAAAGTAAAAAAGCTCTTTTGAGAAGAGTATAACTCTTGCTTTGTCATGCTGCGTAGAAGCGATCCCACTTAATATTTATATACAAATTGGGTAATTGATGCTTGGTGGTTGTTAGTAGTTAGTAGTTAATTGCTGAGTGTTAATTGTTGTACTAACCACTAATGCCAGAATAAATTAGGACTTATGCAAAAAGTCTTTAAAACCTTGAATTTAGGTAGGGGCAATTCATGAATTGCCTCTACTTTAGTTTTGCGGAAGTCCTAGAAATAAGATATTATTTATTTTTCATCCGTAATTCTGACTATTGAATTCTGTTTTATTAACTGAAAGGAGAGTTGATTTTGGCATTGCGAGTTCGTCGAGTCCGTCAACATGTAAACCCACTAGCAAAGAAGTATCAAACACCAGCGAATCCTGTAGAATGGGAAAAAGTTTATCCCCAGCTAAACCAACCGCTTCATTTAGATATTGGTTCTGCACGGGGACGGTTTTTGTTGAATATGGCGCAGTTGGAAACAAACTGGAATTTTCTCGGTTTGGAAATTCGCGAACCTTTGGTAATTGACGCGAATAAATTGCGTGATGAGTTAGGTTTAACTAATGTGCATTATTTATTTTGTAATGTAAATAATTCGGTATCCTCGCTTTTATCTTCTCTACCTAATAAAACTTTACAGCGCGTCACAATTCAATTTCCCGATCCGTGGTTTAAAAATCGTCACGCGAAACGACGAGCTGTACAACCGGAATTAGTCGCAGAATTGGCGAATTATCTCGCACCTGGGGGAACGGTATTTTTGCAATCGGATATTAAGTTTGTGGCAGAGGAAATGTGCGATCGCTTTACCGAACATCCAGCTTTTGTCAGACAACATGACGAAGAATGGCTAGCCGAAAACCCGCTACCAGTTTCCACAGAAAGGGAAGAATATGTGCTGTCGCGGGGTGAACCTGTTTATCGCGCTTTGTTTACAAAAGTCAGCAGTTAATCAGCAAACGCATTCTAACAAAGAAATAATATGTTGATTTGAAAATAGATCGCTTTGTAGCAGGTTGGTACAAATAAACATAACACCCAGATACCCGACTTCTCAAAGAAGTCGGGCATCTATAATAACGAAGAGGATTATATCTGGGTGAGAGAACGCACTCTTCAACGCTTTGACATCGGTCTACTGACAATGCTTAATGCTTGAATTTTTGTAGTGTAACAAGCAACAAATCTACCTACGCATAAAAATTATTAAATAATCTAGAGCAGTCACTCAAGTTAAAAGTTATGATTTATGAAGTATTTATACAAAATTATAAGTTCTGACTCTTTACTATTTTAAATCCAAGAGTCAAACCACATTCGCAATGGCTTATAACCATCAGGAGAAAGGGGTAAACCCAAATAAATCGGCATCCAGAAAACGAAGGCAACTAAAATTATGAAGGTAATGGTGACACCGACGGCGCGAAGATATGAGTGATAACTGCGGATACACTGGTCTACAAACCAGGCGATCGCTAAAAATGTAAACACCACAGCAGGCATATAATGATAGATAAAAGCGCACCGCGTCACTTCTACCCAAGGTAGTAAATTGGCAAGATAATTTAAAACTAAAAATAAAGCAATCCAAGTATCAACACAAATAGGTGCAGCAGAAAAACGCTTTGGCTTCACCCAAAACTTGACAAATTGCCAGACTATTATCCCAACTAAAAATAACAAACTCGCCAGACCAAACCACCACAAAAAAGGATTACCCATCGCATGAACATCATAAATAACTTTGGCTGTTTTGGGGGGTAGAGGTGGTCCCATTACAGGTAGCGGTTCATTTAAACTTAAAGCTGTTTGATAATAATACGCCATTGGTCGAGTCATCAAGGGCCATTTGTACCACGCAGCACAGTAAGGATGCACATCAGGAGTATTCCCACCTAGCTGTAAATGGAACTTCAATATTTGCTGATGTACTGTAATAAAATTGAACCTTTTATCTAGTTGAAGGTGGGGAATCCAGATGACGCTGTAAATGAAAGCGGGGATAATTCCTAAAAAAAACAGCATCTGAAAAACATTTAGCTGCGTTAATTTTTGCAGCGGTGTCTGAACTGCATTTAATTTTAAATTGCTGTCACGATAACTATCTGATACGTTAGATTCATCTAATACCTGCTTATTTTTCCCCAAATAAAACGCCTGCACCAAACGAATTAACCAAGCTGTTATCCAAATGAAATAAGCGCCCAATAAAAACCATAAACCATTCCATTTAGTAGCTGCTGACGCACCAAAACCAATACCCGAACAAACTAACCAAAAAGTGCGTTTTTTATTTTCTTTTTCTAATGCCAATAATAAAAGCCACTGCCCTAGTAAACCAAAAATAACAATATAGATATTGTTTAGTGCATAGCGAGACTCAACCAGAAATATGCCATCACAAGCTGTGAATAAACCTGCCAAAAAAGCAAAGCTGCGACGATGACTTATCTGATAGGCAATTGCAGCAACAACTAAAGGAATAAATGAACCAGTGAGAGCATTTACCCAACGATAACTCCAAGGTGTTAGCAGCGAACCTGCAAGCCCATTTACCTGTTCTTGCCAAAAAGGAATGTGACTGCCAATCCAAATGCCAATGCCAATGATATATTGACTCAGCGGCGGGTGAGCATTAAAAAATGGCTTGTGGATGAGATAATTATTACCAAATGTGGCGAAGTAAACTTCATCAAATACAAGAGTATTAAATCGCCCCAGTCCCCAAAAGCGCAAAGCAAGTGATAGTAAAAATATACCCGCCATCCCTATCGAAAACCATTTTTTAGTCATTGGTCATTTGTTAGTTGTTGGTGGTTGGTTGTTGGTTGTTAGTGGTTAGTGGTTAGTAGTTAGTTGTTGGTTGTTGGTTGTTAGTTGTTGGTTGTTGGTTGTTAGTTGTTGGTTGTTAGTTGTTAGTGGTTAGTAGTTAGTGGTTAGTGGTTAGTAGTTGGTTGTCTCCCTTGTCTCCCTTGTCTCCTTTGTCTCCCTTGTCTCCCTTGTCTCCCTTGTCAAGAAAGTCCCTATTCCTTCAAATGCATCTAGTTGAAACAAGAGCAGTTCAACATTGTAATATTTGTTTGTTCGCCCTACTGGTTTCATCCCCAATCGCTGTGTTACCCGGATTGAAGCATGATTTTCTGGCTTGACGACAGCATAAATTACTGGCAATCGCAAAACATCAAATCCATAGGAAAGCATACTTCGTCCTGCTTCTGTTGCATACCCTTTTCCCCAAGAAATCCGCCGAAGATGCCAACCTATTTCGTAATCTTCTGGGTTATCGGGTAATAGTTTAAGAATGATAGTTCCTACAATTGTTGCGGTTTCCTTTTCTACAATTGCCCAAAACCCTGTTCCGTTGTTAAGTTGTTTGTATCGCTCAACTATCCTAAAGAGACTCTGACGTTGAGACTCAACGCTTGTTTCACGAGTTCTTAGAAAGTATGTAACTTCAGGATCGCCGTAAATTTCAAACGCTTGTTCTGCGTCTTGTTCGGGTATCCAATTGCGAACAATTAAACGTTCGGTTTCAAAAATTGTCATCGGAAATTTTGAATAAATTCAGTTTTTAGCAAAGTTCACCGCGTAGAACAGTAACTGCTTGTCCTCCTAAATATACTCGTTCCCCGGCGTGACGAACTCGCACTACTCCACCTCGCGCTGAAGCTTGATAAGCGATGAATTCATTTTTACCGAGGCGATCGCTCCAATATGGTGCGAGACAACAATGAGCCGCACCTGTAACCGGGTCTTCATTTATACCGAGTTTCGGAGCAAAAAAGCGCGAGACAAAATCATATTCTCCGGTATCGGCGCGACTGGTGACAATTACACCTTCGGTAGACAATGTTTCTAAAAGAGTAAAATCTGGTTTGAGATTGCGAGCGATCGCCTCAGATTCAACTTCGACTAAATAGGCAAAGTTATTTTTTCCTACATACTTCAATTTAACTCCCAAAGCTTTAGTTAATTCTTCAGGTGCGGTTGCTGTTTTTGTCAGCTTGCTAGGAAAATTTAATTCAATCCATTCACCTTGCTTTTGCGCTGTTAGCAATCCACTACGAGTATAAAATTGCGCTGTTTTTTCCGGCGATAAATGTCCTTCTGACCATAATACATGAGCGCTGGCTAAGGTTGCATGACCGCACAAATCAACTTCTACAGATGGCGTAAACCAGCGTAAATTGTATCCTTCGGCTTGGGGTAGCAAAAAAGCCGTTTCGGAAAGATTCATCTCTTGGGCGACATTTTGCATCCAGATGTCATCTTGTGGTGTTGATAATACACAGACTGCGGCAGGATTGCCGGCAAAAGGTTTGGCGGTGAAGGCATCTACTTGGATGATGATTTGTTTCATAATAACCGGGCGTTGCAGGTAATGAATCACAGACTGATTATAGAGTGCGATCGCACAAGAGTTGTCCGAGTCACCACCCTTCACCAAATTAGTATAATTACGGTAATTTGATCTTAGTCAACCAGTCCTTAAATTCTTCCTCAAAAACTAATGCAAACCAACCAAGTCAAACAACTTAACTTTTCGGGTGCTTACATAGATGCGAAGTACGTTGAAAATGTCGAGAACTATCCCGTTCAAAACCGTACTATCGCCATCAATCCCCAAAATTCAGATGCTTACCTAAAAGAAACTTACACCAGCATTATTCCTGCTTTTTCATCTACCATTCTCAAACAGACCATCATCCAAAAAGCTGAATCCTTACTTTTGCTTGAGGTGGTAGAGACTAACAACATCGGCAAGATCGTATTTGAGCAAAACTGGGGTCTATTAGGTAATCTTATTGATGGCTTTCCAAAAGATGTACTACTGTGGCGTTCTCCCCAAGTTGAAGCGGGAATCATAGAAGTCGATCCGTACTTGATGACAAGGCAATCAAGTAAGCCTCATCAAAAAGAAAAGTTCTCTGTCAAAGTCAACTTATGGTTTGCTCCTTCTTGTACCAACTGTCTTATCCATAACCAACATGACTTTATAGAGATACACACCCAAGTTTCTGGGCAGGGAAGAATGCAGAAGTTCAAAGAGGACGATTTTGAAAGTCTCTATGAAGATATATTGATGAGTCCTGGTCAAACCACTTTCCTTCCTTTTTGTCAAGTTCACGAACACCAGCAATATATCTATCCGTGGCATCAATATTACGCGGATACAGATTGCATTTGGATGGTGATCGAATATCACCCTATTAAAATTACCCCCTAAGTGGTGATAAATCGATGTCTTCCATTCTTTTGCGGATTTTCCCTATTAACCGGGCGTTGCGGGTAATGAATGACAGACTGATTATAGAGCAATACGGTTCAGTTAAGGCTTAACTCTTAGTCAAAGTCAAATTTTTTAACGAACCGCATTGGCGCTAGCCTCTCCCTTCGGGAGAAGACGCGAAGTACGCGTTCGCGTAGCGTCTCCGACAGGAGAAGAGAAGAAAGAGAAGGAAGAAATGCTTAACTGAACTGTATTGGATTATAGAGTACGATCGCACAAGACAGAGTTGGCGGTTGCGCGATCGCACTTTTGCAGGTTTAATTCAATCAATTACCCAAGTACAAAACAGATTTTAAGTCTCACAAATGACTTCTTTTATAAATGTCTTTCTGAGAGTAAATGCAAAAATACATGCTTCCAGTAGCCGCACCCTTGTAGGGTGTCGGTTACTTTCATTGGGGCATTTTAACTCAAGCTTCAAGATTTTCGACTTTGGCAATTTCCAACATTGTCTTTAAAACCGAATCTGGATTGAGGCTGATTGAGTCAATTCCTTGTTCGACTAAAAATTGAGCAAATTCTGGGTAATCGCTGGGTGCTTGTCCGCAAATGCCGATTTTGCGATTTTTCTTTTTCGCAGCTGCGATCGCCATTTTAATCATACGCTTTACTCCTTCACTGCGCTCATCAAACAACCGCGCTACTAATGCCGAATCTCGATCTAACCCCAGCGTCAGCTGAGTTAAATCATTAGAACCTATCGAGAAGCCGTCAAATACTTCGGCAAACTCTTCAGCCATAATTACATTACTTGGCAACTCGCACATTACGTAAACTTGCAAGTTGTTGACATTTTGTTCTAAACCATTTTTTGCCATTTCTGTCAATACCAAACGCCCTTCATCTGGTGTGCGACAAAAAGGAATCATCGGGATGACGTTAGTTAAACCCATGTCTTCGCGTACTCGCTTTATAGCATGACATTCTAAAGCAAAAGCTTCTCTATAACCTTGATCGTAGTAACGTGCCGCTCCTCGCCAACCCAGCATTGGGTTTTCTTCGTGCGGTTCAAACTGTCTTCCGCCTAACAAATTGGCATATTCATTACTTTTGAAATCTGACATCCGCACTATCACAGGTTTGGGATAAAATGCAGCGGCAATTCTGCCGATCCCTTGGGCTAATTTATCGACAAAATATTGCGGTTTATCGTCATAAAGTGCGGTAATTTCCTCAATTTTGCCTTGAACAATTTTATCTTCTAACTTGTCAAAATAAATCAACGCCATCGGATGAATTTGAATTTGATTGGCGATGATAAACTCTGTCCGCGCTAAACCGACCCCATCATTAGGAATTGTAGATAAACTAAATGCTTGTTGAGGATTGCCGACATTCATTAAAATTTGCGTGCGGGTGCGGGGCAAGTTTTCTAATTGAATTTCGTTGACTTCAAAAGGCAATAAACCTTCATAAACTCGTCCTTCTTCTCCTTCGGCACAAGAAACTGTTACCTCTTGACCATTTTTCAAAACTTGTGTTGCATTGCCGCAGCCAACAATTGCTGGTAAATTCAATTCTCTGGCGATAATTGCGGAATGACATGTGCGCCCACCGGAGTTAGTAATAATCGCACTAGCGCGTTTCATAATCGGTTCCCAATCGGGATCGGTTCTTTCTGTTACTAAGATTTCCCCGGCTTTAAATTCATGGATTTTATTAACATCTAAAATCAGGTGAACTTTCCCTTGGCTAATAGCTTCACCGACAGCGCGACCGGTGACTAGGGGCAGTGGGGGAGAGGGGGGGATGGGGGGAGTGGGGGATGGTGAGTCCAGCGCCGTGCGGGGGTTCCCCCCGTTGAGGCGACTGGCGAACCCGAAGGGGGAGAAAGAAGAATTATTCTCCTTGTCCCCTTGTCCCCTTGTCCCCTTGTCCCCCTGTCTCCCTGTCCCCTTGTCTCCCTCTCCCCCCACTAATCGATAACTCCGCAAGACATTCTGCGCTTTCTGAGATTGCACTGTTTCCGGACGCCCTTGCACAACAAATAATTCGTTGGTAATGCCATCTTTTGCCCATTCGATGTCCATCGGGGTGAATTTGCCGTGAACTTGGGAATAATGGTCTTCTATTAAACATGCCCATTTAGCTAGTTGTAAAATATCGTCATCTGCCAGGGCAAATTTAGCTTGTTCATTTGCAGGAACTTGTATATTTTTAGTAAATTTTGAGCCGTCATCATAAACCATTTTTAATTCTTTAGTACCCAATCTTTTATCGACGATTGGGCGGAAACCTGCTTTTAAAGTTGGTTTAAAAACTTGATATTCGTCTGGGTTAACTGTTCCTTGAACGACGTTTTCACCTAAGCCGTAAGCAGCTGTAATTATTGCTGCGTCTTTGAAGCCGGTTTCTGTGTCAATGGAGAACATCACTCCAGAGGTTGCTAAGTCGGAGCGCACCATTTTTTGCACGCCTACGGCAAGGGCAATGCTAAAGTGGTCAAATCCTTTGGTGTGGCGATAGGAAATGGCGCGATCGGTAAATAGGGAAGCAAAGCAGCGATGACAGGCGGCTAAAACTCCTTGGATGCTGGTAACGTTAAGATAAGTTTCTTGCTGTCCGGCAAAACTAGCATCGGGTAAGTCTTCGGCGGTAGCGCTGGAACGCACGGCTACGTCGGTGTCTGCGTTGTAGCGATCGCATAAACTTTGATAAGCTTCACTAATCGCTTGCCGCAATTCTTTAGGAAATGGTGTGTGCATTAATAGCGATCGCGCTTTTCTTCCTTGTTCGCGTAAATTTGTTACATCCTCAACATCTAAGTTTTCCAGCAACGATCGCAGCTTTTCTTCTAAAGAAGCTGATTCGATGAAATACCGATACGCATACGCTGTTGTCGCGAACCCGGTAGGAACGTTAACGCCTTTCGGTGTCAGTTGTTGAATCATTTCCCCCAGTGAGGCATTTTTACCGCCAACTAAGGGAATGTCAGCAATCCCGACTTCATCAAACCAGAGAATGAGCGATCGTTCTTTTGCAGATAACAATAAAGTACTTTTAGATACTGTAACCATTAGTATTTCCTCTTAAATATATTTTTCGGTCAAGAGTGCGCTCTAATTCTTTATTTTGGCTAGCTACTCTAATTTGTAATTTACTTCAGATTTTCTCTAGTTTCACTATCCCTGTTTTATCACTTTGGGTAAAACCTTGATTTTTTATTGGGTTGTCTTCTCAACAAATCGTCGATTTATCCCAGAATGACAAATATCTTAAAGTATTAGCTTTTCGCAAGATAATTATGTAACTCAATTATGTCATATATCTGTTTTTCTCTTGGCGGACTTGGCAAAGTTGGCGGTTAGATTAATAAATAAAATTGAAATGTTTATTAAACTTAAAATAATTCTCCCAATTAATCAAAAATTTTTTGGTAGGAATGTTACTTACCTGTGTACTATAGTTCCTAGTTGTGTTTGAGCATTACAGATAGCTACTAATTATTTCAGTGACACTCACTTATCACTCATTAGCCATTTAAGGAGGAAGCAATCATGGGCAAGTACGACAACATTTTTAACTCGCAAGAAAAATCAGAACAAGTACTGACTCCAGAAGAAGCGGTAGCAGCGATCGCTGTTGTCACCGCAGCAGCTGATTCTTCTATTGAAGGTGTGGATGCCGAAGATATAGCCATGATCCTCTGGGAATTTGAGGTATTTGAGGAATACTCAGAAGAGGAAATATCAGAAATCGTTGATAGACTGATGGTAATTGCTGAGGATGAAGGTCTGGGAACGCTATTTAATACCGCCAATGATTCTCTTTCTGATGAATTAATACTAGACGCTTTTGCTGCCGGCGTGTTGATGGTTATAGATGAAGAACAACTAATTATTCCTCAAGGAAAAACGCCTTTGTTGAAAAAGTTACAGCAAGCTTTGGATCTAGAAGAAGAAGAAGCGCAGGAAATTATACAGGAAATAATCGCTGCTTATGAAGAAGCAGAAAATGAAGAATATTCAGACGAAGACGAAACAGTAGCAGACCCAAGTCTGCAAGTTTATGAATCACCTTTAGGTAATTTTAGTGTCTCGATTCCGGTTGACTCGCAACAAGGTGGTAGAGTTCAAAGTCAAGAAGGAGTAGTTGGCTTTTCTGATGACTACGGCACTTTGTTGAGAATCGATTATTATACTCTAACCCCCGAAGAAGAGGAAGAAATCGAGTCTATGGGACTGGAAAAATATCTGCAAGCAGTTCTAATAGATAAGTATATACCTCAAGCGATTTCTGCTAGTTTACCAGATGCTAAGGTGGAGCATAACGAATATCTAGAATCCACAATGGATGGGGCTTACTTTGTCTTAGTTAGTATGCCCAAAGGTTCAACGATTTATAAGCGAGAAAATAATGGAACCGCTACCAAAATGGATGCGTACCGAGGTCTTTTGTCATTTTTTAATGGTGATTTTTTGTATATAGTCAGCAGTCAACGTGGCATTTTGTCAGATGAAACTCACCATTCTCTAGAAGAACAAGCATATGAGATTAAGCAGAATATTTTGGCGTTTGTTGATACGATAGAGTTCACTTAATTTGAAAATAAAATTAAAATTGGGCAATTTGCGCTTATGGGAATGCTCTTTATAATAAAGGGCATTCCCAGCGATTTCTCATTTTCTATATTCATCGCCACAATCGCCGATAATTTGATACAAATCGCGTGAATTGCGAGATATAGAATTAAGGCGATCGCTATCCTCAACATCAAGTGTTAAATTAAATATTCTGGCATTATCTTCTATATGTTCAGAAACACCAAGTCTCGCACCAACAATTACACCCCCTATACTCGGCTTATCTAAGATGTAACGCACTGCTACGTTAGAAATACTCACACCATGCTTATCAGCAATTTGTTTCAGCGCGGAAAGCAATTCTTGAAATAAACTCCAACCCCCCCACGCATCTATCATATTTTTGTATTTTCTTAAGCTTACCGTTTCCAGGTAAGAGCTTCGCGGTTCGGGTTTACCTAAATACTTTTCTGATAATAAACCACCACAAACTGTGCCGTAAGTAAAAAGTTTGATGTCGTGTTCTTGACAAAACTTAATCATTTTCACTTCCGGACGACGGTCAACTAAAGAAAATTGCACTTGGTTAGAAACTATTTTGATACCTGCTTCGGTAATGATTTGTAAATGTTCAGTATCAAAGTTTGTCAAAGCTAAATGCTTAATTTTTCCCTCAGTTTGAAGTTCTGTCATATATTTGAGGGCATCTAAATAGTTTTTATCTCTATATTCCCACCAGTGAAACTGCATTAAATCTAATGATTCCACATCCATTCTTCTGAGGGAGATATTGATATTTTCCTCCACCAGTTTTTTAGTCATTTTCCCAGGTCGAGGAACCCATTTTGTGAAAGCTTGCAGGTTAGATAAAGCTTCTTTGCCACGACTAGCAATTAATTGACGGCGAAACTCACCAATAAAGTCTTCCGCTGGACCATAATGGTCTGCTAAATCCCAAGTAGTAAAGCCCGCATCCATATATTTAAACATTGTTTCGATGGCGGTGGGTGGGTAAATGCGTCCGTGTCCCCCAGAAACTTGCCACATTCCATTTAATATCCGGCAAATGTTTAAATCAGAAGTGAATTGTAGACGACTTGATGTTGGTAATACCATTTTTGATTTGAGATTATAGATTTTGGATTATTTTATTAGCGCCAGTTTTTTTCTGCTTGTTCGAGAACGTATGCAGCTACATCTTGAATTTGCTGTTCAGTTAAGCGGTCTTTGTAAGCCGACATATTGTTTTTGCCGTTAGTTACGATGGATGCGATCGCCTCGATTGAATCCATATGATTTTTCTTGAGCGCTTTCATTTTCAAGTTCTTACCCCGCCTAATAATATTGCTACCATTAATATGGCATCCAGCGCAATGAACGCTAAAAATTTGTGTGCCATTAATATCGTCTGCTAAAGCCGGAGATATTAAATTAATATTTGATAAGATTAATATTATTAATATAAGTATCACTCGCTTCTTCATTTTGATAACCCTTTGAACATCATATAAAATCTTGTTTAGCAGTCTTAAATAACTTGTAAACTATACTTTTACTTTTTATCTTGGCGCACAAAAGCGCTCGATTGCGGTTCGTTCTAGGTAGATAATAATTATCCCACGAAGTGTAACCTCATACAAGTAAGGAAATTACTAATATTTTTCTACCTAAAGGAAGTGCCAAGCAGTAAAATACTGCGCCAGAATGTAAATACAACATTTTTAACTTTTAGAGATTCAAATTATCTTCACTAGAATAGTACCATGCCTAACAATATCAAAGAACAAATTACAACCGACCTCAAACAAGCTAAAGAAGCCGGACAACTTAGAGCCGATCGCATTCGAGAAATTGTCAAATCCGCAGTTTCTCAAGTCACCTCTGAGTTTAAAGAAGGTTCCACAGAACTTCGCACGATTGTCAGAGAAGCTGTTTCTACCGTAATTGAAAACTTACAAGAAAAAGGTAGCGAAGTTAAAGAAGAAGTGACAGCCTCAATTGAAGGAGCGCTGGAAGCTGTTAATAGCAAAAGACACGAAGTCATTGCTAAAACTCAAGCTGAAATGAAGCAACTTCAGGCAAAACTGGATAATGAAGAAGAACAACTTCAGCAAGAAATTGATGGCATTTTAACAGAAGTCGAACAGACCGGCAAAGAAAATGCTAATAGCAAAACTGTGGTTGATTCTGCTGTAAACACTATCAAAAACAGTGATGAAGCGGCATTATTAAAGAAACGTTACGCTCAATTGCAAGCGCAGCTAGCCATTGTCAGAGCTAACTTAGCCGCACGTTACGGTGGACGTGGTGAAGAAGTTAAAGGCTATCTAGACGACGCTAAGACCTGGTATGATAAAGCTCGTCCGCAAGCGGAATCAGTAGCACAACAGGTAGCACAACAGCGATCGCAGTTAGAAGATAAACTCGGTGAAGCCGGTTCTTCCATCGCTAAAAAAGAACGTCAGGTAAAACTAATTTTGCGCGAGTTGCTGTCAACAGCGGTTAATTCTTTTAAAGAACATTCTGATAAATCTCACAAATAGAGATTTGGTAATTTCATCAGCACCTACCCTGGAAGGGTAGGGCTATACGAACAAAGCCTACCTGCGTAGGCTTTTAGATATTAAGTCCGCGTAGGCGGACTTTGTTTGTATAGCCCCACCCTTCTAGGGTGAGGGCGAATAATTTTGCAAAATCTATAACAATTAAAAGGGCGGACTTAATATTAGTCCGCCCTAATTTATTTCCTTGTTAAGAGAAGATTCATCAAACCTAAAAACTTTACTAAATCGGTTCCTGTCTATCCAAAGCTTCTTCGCGTTTAGCAATCACCCAAACTGCATGAATACTACCGGGAAGCCAACCGAGAAGAGTTAGCAAAACATTAATCAGCAAAGTTGGACCAACACCAACTGTTAAAAACACGCCTAACGGAGGCACAATCAGACCAAGAAGAAAACGAACTAATTTCATGATATTGCTGCTACTATTTCAAGTTTATTTACTTACATTTTCTGGAAGTTACCGAATTATGAACTCCATCTGAGGAATTATCTTAATTCGGAAGTTTAATTTAAACCTTCAGATTTCCTAGGGGTAGAGACATAATATTACTGGCATCTCTACTCCCATTAACACTTATCTTGAAGGTAATTCACCTTGGGTTTTAACGTCACCGCTAGTCAAAGCCAGATTTTTCTCGGCAAAGTACTTGCTAATGAAAGTGTTAGCAAAAGATAAAATAACTGGACCGAGAATAAAACCGAGAATTCCGTGAACGCTAAACCCAGGAGCCAAAAATGCTGCTAATGTAAAACACAGACCGTTTACAATTAGAGAAAATGCTCCAAAAGTTAAAAAGTTAAGCGGTAAAGATAAGGCAGACAGAACCGGCTTAACTGAACCATTAATTAAGCCAATTACTAAAGCAGCAATTAAAGCAGCTGGAAAGTTAGCAATGTTAACATCTGGTAAAAGTATATCAACAATTAGGAGGCTTAAGGCTGTAGCTAGTGTTATAAAAAAGGTTCCCAACATTTTTTTTCACCTAAGAACCAAAGATTGTTTCAACGTTCTGAAACTATCTTCGACTAAACGCTTAGGTTTAAACCTCCCTAACAAGGTAGATTTGTCTTATGCCATTTGGCTGGTGTTGAAGAAAAATTAAGTAAGTCGGTAGAATTAAAGTTAGATATTATTGCTTCTATTTCAAACGTAGGGTGCGTTAACATAGTAAGGCACCTACGTTATCAAGATACAATTAAAGTTAGATATTATTGCTTGTATCGTCTGCTAAAGTCGCTTCAGATTTCAAGTAAAGCGATGATTTATACAAGACTTGTTCTTGATGAGTTTCTAAGGTGCAATCAGACAAAGGGTAAGCTACACAGGTAATCGTATATCCAGCTTGGATTTCTTGCTGACGCAAAAATTTTTGCTCGCTTTGATCGACTTCACCACTGATGAGTTTAGCGACACAAAGGGAACATTCGCCTTGTTTGCATCCAGATGGTAAACGGATACCGATGTCTTCGGCTATATCAAGGATATATTGGTCTTCTGGTACTTCAATTGTCCGATCTAACCCAATTGCAGAATTGATAAGTCGAACTTTATAAACTGCCATTTCTTATTTATTATTTGAATAGTCACAATTTATTATTTTTTACCGCGATCGCACTCTCGTAAATATTTTTTGATTTTCCCTGAAGTATCTGTCCGCTACAACGACATAGTTAGACCGCTTACGGCATGATTTGTGATTCATTAATAAACTGTTGCTGGCAAGATTGTGGTTATTTACAGTGTACCTGGCGATCGCCTAACAACTCAGGTCAATGCAATAGCTATCTTTTCGCAAAAGTCAAGATATTTTTATAATTCTTTACAAATCTCACCTACTCTGACGTTCCCGGCGAAATCCGTGCCCCAAGCTGAAAAAGCCGCCCAAGATCGTCAGCGTTTCGCCACGTTTCAGTTATCTTACCGTCAGCAATCGAATGAATAAACATAGCCGTGAACGTTTGCTGCTGACCATGACCGGGTATGCCAAAGAAACTTTCCTGGACGCAGGTGTTAGTCGCACGCACGACAACTTTGTTATCCTCAGCAATTACGTCTTCAATCGTCCATTTCTGATCGATAGATCCGATTGTATTAAAGAGTTTGCGAACTCCTTCCGGTCCTGGGGGCATGTCTGGGGCACCACCGTGCATCGTCCAAGTCGGGGCAGTCATCGAGCAGATTTCCTCGATTTTGTGTTCGCTGATGAGTTCCAGCCACCGTCGAGCAATTATTTTGTTGTCCTCAATGGTAGACATCAGCGATTCTCCTAAAGCTGAGATTAGAAACCGAATTAAAAAAAGAACGCGAACCCTAACTTTTTATTAGACACATAATGTGCAGTATTGTCAAATTAATCAAGCATTTCGCGGTTTGAATAATAATACAAGTCCTTCAGGCTGGAAGCCTGGGGCTATACGAACCAAGCCTGCCTTCGCAGGCTATATGAGTCTTACAGCCTGCGAAGGCAGGCTTTGTTCGTATAGCTATACCCTTCTAGGGTATTGCGACAAAATTGGAATGCTCTCGATGGACTTGTGTATACACGGTAGGCAAACGGGGAAGGGTAAAATACTAAGGTTCTACTGTTTAACAGCCTTCATTGACAAACCGATCCGCTTCAATTTTTCGTTAACTTCCATAACTCGGACTTTCACGACTTGTCCCACTTTCACGACTTTCTTCGGATCGTCTACGAATCTATCAGCAAGTTGGGAGATATGCACCAAACCATCTTGATGCACACCGATATCGACAAATGCGCCGAAATTGGCGACATTGGTAATGATACCTTCTAATTCCATCCCTGTTTTTAAATCAGAAATTTCTTTAATTCCTTCTTTGAAAGTGGCATACTTAAATTCAGCACGCGGATCTCTTCCTGGCTTTTCTAGTTCGCTTTTGATGTCACGTAGGGTGGGTTCACCGATCGCGTCGGTGACGTATTTTTTCAAGTTGGTTTTTTGCAACTTTTCGGCAATTTGCGTTACCTGTTGCAAGGGTACACCTAAATCGGAGGCGATCGCCTGCACCAATGAGTAACTTTCTGGATGCACTGCGGTATTATCTAAAGGATTGTCACCACCGCGAATGCGAAGAAAACCCGCTGCTTGTTCAAAGGCTTTTGGTCCCAATTTGGGAACTTTCAACAGTTGGCGGCGATTTTTAAATGCACCGTTCTCGTTACGATATTTAACAATATTATTCGCCACGGTTGAGGTAATTCCCGATACAAAAGTTAGAAGTTCTTTTGATGCGGTGTTCAAATCCACGCCAACATAGTTTACACAGCTTTCTACCGTTTCATCTAACTTCTTTTTCAACAACTTTTGATCGACATCATGTTGATATTGTCCCACACCAATAGATTTCGGGTCAATTTTCACAAGTTCCGCTAGTGGATCTTGCAAACGGCGCCCGATACTAATCGCACCGCGTACAGTAACATCTAAATCGGGGAACTCTTCAGCTGCAAGTTTGCTGGCAGAATATATAGATGCACCCGACTCATTTACCATCACTTTAATTGGTTTGCGTTCCATTGTTTGCAAAACTTCTGAGACAAACTCTTCTGTCTCTCGCGAAGCTGTACCATTACCGATCGCAATCAATTCTATCTTATATTTTTCCATCAACTTTTTGATGGTTTGTGCAGCTTTGGCACGTTGTTCGGCTGCTTGATGGGGAAACACCGCTTGATATTCTAAAAATTTACCCGTTTCGTCGAGTACTGCAACTTTACATCCAGTTCTAAACCCCGGATCTATCGCCAAAGTTGGTTTCATACCCGCCGGCGCAGATAGTAATAACTCTCGCAGATTCGTTTCAAATGTTTTGATGGACTCAATATCTGCATAAAGTTTCTTTTCGGAAATTACTTCACTTATCAAAGATGTTTTCATCAGGCGATTGAATGCATCTTTCAGCATATCCTGATAAAAATTTCTAATTACACGCTGCTTTGAGTGAATTTCCTGCGACTCTAAGTAAGAAAGTACCATATCTTCATCAAAGGAAATTTCAAACTGTAATATTTCTTCAGCTTCACCGCGACACAAAGCCAACATATTATGCGGTGCGATATTTGGCACGCGAATTTTATAGTCGCGGTACATTTCAAACTTGGTTGTCCCTTCGGGATGCTTGTCTTTGATGCGAGAGACAAATACTCCTTCTTCTAACAAATATTCGCGCACATATGCCCGCAAATCCGCTTTTTCTGCCACCTCTTCCGCTAAGATGTCAGCAGCGCCTTTAAGTGCTTCTTCTGCTGTCTTTACTCCCAAACTTTCAGAAATATACTTTGCTGCTTCTTCTTCTAATGAAACCGCGACATTATTCTTAACATTTAGCGACTTGATAAACTCGGCTAAAGGTTCGAGTCCCTTTTCTCTAGCGATAGTAGCGCGAGTGCGTCGCTTTGGTCGATAGGGTAAATATAAATCCTCAAGTTCAGTTTTTTGTAAACAGAATTCAATTTTTGCTTTCAGTTCATCAGTGAGTTTACCTTGTTCGGCGATCGCTTTCAAAATCGCCGCTTTCCTTTCTTCGAGTTCTTGTAAGTAAGTATACCTATCAGCAACATCACGCAATTGCACTTCATTCATTTCGTCGGTGCGCTCTTTGCGGTAACGTGCAATAAAGGGAATAGTCGCACCCTCCGCTAATAGGGAGAGCGCGTTTTGCACCTGATAAAGTTTAAGGTCTAGTTCAGTTGCCAATAATTGAGGAATGTTCAGCATCAAGTCTTAAGCAGGGAAAATATATTTCTAAGGTAATATGCCAAATGGCTGTTTCAGCGCAAGCGTTAAGTGTTAAGCTAAGTTACATTACGATTCCGGAATTTCTATTTTATACGTTGTTTTTTCAGATTAGGTATTGTACTGAAAACATTTTTGGGTGTAAAGTGAGTACAGTTACCGGAAATATTTATATTCGAGAGAGCAACGTACTTCTAGTGTAGAGGTTTGTTATAATGACTTTGTCTTTTTTGATACCACTCTTTACAAGCTTGATAACTGGTTACATCTTTAAGAAAGGTGTCGATGAAATTTTCTACTTTGCAGGCATACTTGCAGTTATCAGCATAGTTATAAGTTTGGTCTTAGCTCCTTGGCAGATTCAGCTTTTATTGCTAATTGCTGTTCTCATCAGTACTCAGATACTTTTAGAACAAAATGAGTACAAAATGAAGCAATACCAAAACAACCAAAATAAAATAAATTCTAGCAGCTAAAAAAATTAGTTTTTATTTAAATTCTCATATCCGGCAAATCAACAGTAATAGAAAACTGTAAGATATGATTATGGCGATTTATCGGATATGATATCACACATATTGTACAGAGGTGACACCATTGTACAGACGTGACGCACCGATTGTACAGACGTGACGCACCGATTGTACAGACGTGACGCACCGATTGTACAGACGTGACGCACCGATTGCACAAACGTGACGCACCGATTGTACAGACGTGACGCACCGATTGTACAGACGTGACACACCGATTGTACAGACGTGACGCACCGATTGTACAGACGTGACACACCGATTGTACAGACGTTCCGGCGGAACGTCTCTACCAGGCTACTTAATTACAAGCAGTATCGCATCTATGGACTTTTGCCCAAACTTTTTTGGCAAGTGGAGTGTTATTGGAAGTTAGAGATTCTACTTTAATAATCTTTACTTTCTCTGTTGGCTTAAGAACAGCTACTTCTTCTTTATAATTAAAGTTAGCTGCGTCTGGTTTATTCTTCCTCAACCTTAAGCTTGGTTTAACAGTTACAGTTACTATTGACCCTACTGATGGCACAACAGAAGAATTAGTATACTGTGAACCTTTAATAAAACGTTTTCCAATCAATGTAGAATCGGGAGCGTTGTTGATATTACCTAGAAAAATCCAACCTTGATTAACTGTTTCTGGTTTATCTACGGTTGGACTTATACTTTGATTAAAATCTAATGCTTGTGTTCCTAAAAATTGTTCTTTTGGACTTAATCCTAAAGATACACCCATAAAAGTTATAGTAACTGCTCCGAGAATAATTCCAGTAATTGTTTGAATTTTTTGGGGTTTAGGCTGGTGAGCAATTTCTTCTTGTCTTTGTTGAAGATTATTATACTCAATCGCTTTTACGTCTGTGTTGGCAAAATTATTATATGGTTGTAAATAATTTAAGTTTTGTTTTGGCTGGTTAACAGCATTATTAAAAAATAGCTCTTGGCTTGACTTTAAAGGTTGCACTGTAGCCAGCGGTTCATCTAGCTTGCTGTTGTGATTATAAAATAACTCCACTTGTTCAGTATCTTTTACCGCTTCTACACTTGTTTGGGAGGGTTTGACCGACTCCACAGTATCTTTTACCGCTGATTCTACACTGTTTGCTGTTACCGACTCCACAGTATCTTTTACCGCTGATTCTACACTGTTTGCTGTTACCGACTCCACAGTATCTTTTAGCGCTGATTCTACACTATTTACAGTTTGCTTAACAGCCTCAGCTACATTATTAGCTGCACCAACTACAGACGGCTTGACCTCATCAACTGTATCTCTAACTGCATTTACTACACCAACTACAGATGGCTTGACCTCTTCAACTGTATCCTTGAGTGCATTTCCGACACCGCTTACACTGTCGTTAACAGTCTCAGTTACACTTTTGGCTGCGATCGCTACACTTTCTATAGTGCTGATAGCGCGGTTAATACGTTCAGCTGTACCCTTCCCGACCAAAGCACCAGCTGCTGTGCCGACTACACAACCAAAAACTCCGCCAACTTTGCGACCGAGTAAACCACCAATTGCCGCTCCAACTAACCCACCACCTATACCTGTAGAATGATGCGCGTATTGCTTTGTAATGCGGTCAGGGTTTTGGTCATGGATATTAACAGGCTGCTTGCGATCGCTCATACTAACCAAATTAATAACGACATTTTAGATTCCTGCTAATTGTGCATCAGTTTTTGGTTGTAGGCAAACAAAATAAATTACAAAGGTGGGAATTGCCCACCCTTGGCTTTACTCTTGGTTTTCCACTGGAACTAAAATGTAAGCCGTCTGGTTATTAGGTGCATTGACGCTCTCACTACCAGATGGCTTGACATCTTCAACTGCACTCTTAGCTACATCCACTGTACCTTTAATCGTGTCGTTAACGCCCTTAGCTGCACCCTTGACGATCTCCGCTGTATTTTTGACAGTGCTGTTAACACCGACAGCTGCACCGCTGACAGTATCCACTGTATTTTTTACAGTGTCATTAACGCCCAAAGCTGTACCCTTGACAGCAGTGGCTACATCTTCAACGCTGTCGTCAACACCCTCAGCGACAGTGTTTATTGCGGTTCCAATATCTTTTACAGTTTGGTTAAAACCCTCAGCAGCACCTTTGACTGTGTTCCCGACATTTTTTACAGTCTGATTAACTTTTTCGGCTGTACCCTTAATAGCTAAAGCACCAGCTAAAGCACCTAACGCAGCACCAACGAGTGTTCCTAGCGCTATTTTATTGAAAGCCTCATTTGTTTTTTTCTCTACTTCATAACTATCAGCTTGATCTGTAACAGGATCAATATTTTCTTCAGACCGATCCAAAAGCTGCTGGTTTCCATTGTTCATAATCGTTTCCTCTTAGGCAAAACTAAATTAATTTTTATTTAGCTACACAATAAAAGGCGAAATTTTCACCTTTTTTGTTTTATTTGACAAAGTTTCAGTGGTGAAAATCCTGCCTCATTGGTATAACTTGGGAGTTTTCTATGTTTGCAGGTAGTCCTAAAGATGCAAGGAAAAAAGTGTGGTTTCTCCTGACATTTCTAAGACTACCTTCATTTATTGTCTAGGTTTGATTTCTGACTTTCCGGTCGGTTGTCTATCTGTATTCATCAAACCGAGCAATTTCTTCCTCAAGCGACTCGTCTCCAGAACTTCTTAAGACTCCCGCATCTGATGGCAGGATTAGGTCAACATCAGGTCGTGGCTGCTCTTGGGCAGAAACGTAAATCATCGGTGTACGATCCATCTCGGTTTGATCGTTGTTCTGCTGATTGCTGGCAAACGTCCGATCTTGATATTGATTGCCCTGATTTCCTAATGACTTGGTGGCATCATCCGCTGCACCTTGTACAGCTTGGTTAACACCTTGCGCTGTATTTTGTACCGCGTCGATTGTACCTACTGCGCTTTGTTTAGCTGTCTCAGCGGCACTGTTTACTGTATCCTTTGTTGCCTGTGCTGCACCTTGTACAGCTTGGTTAACACCCTGCGCTGTACTCTGTACTGCATCCAGTGTACCTGCTACGGTTTGCTTGGCTACGTCCGCTCCAGCTTGTACAACTTGACCAACACCTTCGGCTGTATTCTGTACTGCGTCGATTGTACCCGCTACAGTTTGCTTGGCTAAGTCAGCGACACCCTCTGCGGTGTCTACAGCACCACCTACAACAGCTTCGGTAGCACCTTCAGCGACACTCTTTGCCGCTTCTCCTAGACCTTTTGCTGTCTGACCAAGACCTTGACCAATAGTCTTTGATGCATCTCCTAAACCTTTTACAGCAGTGTTAAAGCCGTGAGCTATTCTTTTACCAGCCCAAGCACCAGCTAATGAACCCAAAGTACCACCAATGAGTCCACCTATCAATGCTCTAGCTAATGCCGGATTTATACTTTTATTTTCTTGTTGAGGCTTAACTGAAGGAGAATTTGCTTGTGTATTTACCCCAGCATTTATGTTTGCAGAACCAGCATTAGGTTGACCGGTGGCTACGCGGTTAACATCTTGGTTTCCATAGTTTGCGGAACCCGATAATGGTTGACCTGTTGGGCGATAAGCTTCTTGGTTTCCATAGTTTGCGGAACCATAATAAGGTTGATCGCTGCCTACGCGGTTAACATCTTGGGTTCCATAGTTGGAACCATAATAAGGTTGATCGCTGCCTACGCGGTTAACATCTTGGGTTCCATAATTTGTGGAACCAGATAATGGTCGATCGCTAACTACGCGGTTTGCATTTTCATCTTGCTGATTTAAATCCTGTGTGTTCTGAACCATAATAATGAACTCCTTAAGTAAAAGGTTTATTGCCGATATGTAAATTGTTTACCCAGCGCTAATCTAACAATTAAACTTAACGAGTTAACCGCTCTAAAGGCAGACATACCAAATTATCAAGTCTGTCTGAAGTTGCAATTACATAAGTATTAAATTTGATAACAAATTATTATAAATTAATGTATGTTTTGTACATAAATAGTTTACAAATCAGTCAAGTTATTAAGTCTCTTTTTGTACCAGTAATCAAAGTCTTCGGCTATACAAACTATCTTCATAAATTCAGGCAGTTGTCGAAAAAGTGAATATACTTAAATAGATTTGTTTTCTTCGTAACTGATAACTTTTTCTTGATGTTTTCTTAACAACTGAAGATATTTTTCGTTGGTTTTGGCTTGTATCCATTTTTCTTTAAATATCGCTGCGGATTCGGCTTTCACTGGGTCTACTTCATAAGGTAAGATATCTTTTCGCGCTTGCAGTTGTGCTGATGGTGAAGTTTCTTTTTGCGGGTTGGTTTTGTATTTTCTGCCACTTTTGTGATTAGCATAACGACGCGATCGCGTATAACCCATTTGAATAAACTTCCGTGCCATATCTGCGCCGACAAAATCATCTTGTTCCAAATAAGCAAGAAACATTTCGTAAATTTTTTCACTCGACTCTCTCGCAATATCCGGAGTCTTAAATCGCCAGTAAGGAAGAATTTCTGATTTGTAGGGTTCTACCAAAAGTACACCCTGTTCGCCTTTGCCAACGCGATACAGTTCTGGATGTTGGCGAAAATCGATATTCTTAAAGTCTAAAGAATAATCAAATTGCATCATTGCTTTTTATGATGAATAATAAGCTTGAAGAAACGAGCTTTGCTTCTATCTTAGCTAAGTAATTGAGTCATACCATGCTTCCTAGCACCACTTCCAGTCCTACCCTTGTCGCCGGAAATCTGCGTCGCGTACATCATATTGCTCTAAATGTGCATGATATGCAAGCTTCCCGCCACTTTTACAGCACAATTTTGGGTTTGCATGAACTTACAGGGGAAGAAGTTCCGAAAACCTTAGTTGAGTTGGTAGCACAAGGTAAAGTTGCCAACTTCGTTACTCCAGATGGGACAATCCTCGATTTATTTTGGGAACCGGAATTATCACCACCCGATCCAAATCCAGAACAGACGTTTACTAGAGCGTATCATTTGGCGTTTGACATTGAGCCGCAATTATTTGAGCAAGCGGTGGCAGTAATAAGAGAAAATAAAATAGCGATCGCCCACGGTCCAGTCACCCGTCCCACAGGTAGAGGCGTGTATTTTTACGACCCCGATGGCTTTATGATTGAAATTCGTTGCGATCCGGATGATGTAAATGGGTAATGGGGCATAGGGCATAGGGCATGGGGCATCGGGCATGGGGGCACTTTGCAGGGGGGCAGGGGGGCAGGGGGGCAGGG
>NZ_JBPAOH010000120.1:0-24457 GCF_050875635.1 Tolypothrix sp. VBCCA 56010 | reverse complement strand
TACTTCCAGATCGCACCTGTGTTGTGAATCTGGTAGAGGTTCCCACCGGCTGCCGCAATCTGTTTGGTCGCCGGATTGTTGTCGAGTTCCTGCCAGCCAGTCATCGGTGGGCTGGCGTATTTCCAGATGCGCCCGGAGTTGTGTAATTGGTACAAGTCGTTGCCGTCCGCCACAATAGCGATGGAGTCCGGATTGTTGTCGATCTGTTGCCAGCCAGTCATCGGCGACCCGACGTACTTCCAGATCGCACCTGTGTTGTGAATCTGGTAGAGGTTCCCACCGGCTGCCGCAATCTGTTTGGTCGCCGGATTGTTGTCGAGTTCCTGCCAGCCAGTCAGTGGTGTACCGGTAAATTTCCAGATACGACCACTATTATGTAGCTGATATAAGTTATTGCCATCAGCGACAATGTTAACCGAGGCAGGGTTATTGTCCAGCAACTGCCAATTAGGAAAACGCGCTCCATAAATCGAGCGAATACCATCAATATCATCTTGTGCTAGAAAACGATGCGGACCACTATAGCTTGGGAACATTAGTGCTCCTGCAACCGAGGAGTGAGCTAAACCAAGCGAATGTCCAAATTCATGAGCAGCAACAGTAATCAGATCAACGCCGCCAGCCGGTACTGGTATATTGACAGTCCAGGTTTCAGCTTCATCGAAATGTGCATCACCCGCAATAGCACCGCCGTTAGGTGGTGGGGAGAAGGCATGAGCCAGCACCCTGCCAACTCCGTCAAATGGAGAGCCATCACCATGATCGCCAGCAACGAAGCGAATTACAAAGTCAGGGTTGGAGGCTAGCGGAACCTCTGTAAATCTTAGAGGTGTAACTTGACTCCAGAGATTAAGCGCGGCAGCGATCGCATCTCGAACCTGCTGTTGTGTTAGTTCTGGCGTAAATTCCTGGAATCCATAGGTAAGATCGGTTTTATTCCACTTGTTACCTTGAGCTACGAAGTCGCTAACCCCTTGCTGAGTTGGAATATCAGGAAAGCCACAGCGAGGTAAGCTCATCTGTACAACAGTAGCTTCGTCAAGCACTCCGGTAACAGGTAATCCATGAAACTGTTGAAAGTCTCTTAAAGCTTTAGCAGTAGCCTCGTCAAAGTTCCCTAATTTTGCATCAGGAGGATTTGCCGCTGTTCGTACAGCAGAAAATTCTTCCTTAGCCGAAGCGATGCGAAGATAACCGAAGTGCTGCAAGAAATCTTGCAATTTCTCAACATCTGGACTAATAACACCCTCAGAAAGTCCAATTGTTGAGGGAAATGTAAATGGACGAATCTCTCGCATTTTGCTTACTCCCATTTCAGAAAGTTAATCAGATTTCAAGCAGGCATTGCACTGAAAGCTTAGATAAGCACAAAATTGTGTTTAGAACTCTCAGATTTCAAGCTTTGTCAGTCATCAAGATCCCATCTATTCACTTTTGCCATATTTATAGGCTCATGTGTAGTACCCTCAAGGGTACTACACATGAGACGGAAATTTTTTATGGAAAATTGCCCAAAAAAAAAGTTGTTGAAACAGGTTCAGGACGCAATTCAGCTCAAGCATTATTCTTAGAAAATGGAAAAAAGCTACATTGATGCGGATGTGCAAAAACCCTTACCAAGGTTCTATCTTAGAACTATGTCAATAATGGATTAGCCTCTAACATTATGCCTGCCGAAAAACACCTGACTTATCCATCCAGCCCGAAAAGCGATCGAGCCCGAATAATGACAGTGTGAGATTTTTGGGATTGATTCCTGCCTCGCTTCGGACTATAATATTTTGTCATTGCGGGAACAAAGTGAAGTGAAGCGATCGCTTTCGTATTGGGATTAATATCTGCCTCTCTACGAGACGCGTTGCGCGATCGCTTCGGACATTATCCCCAAATTCGTTGCAGATTGAGTACAAAACCAGGTAGAATATTTTCCCCAGAAATAGTTTGAGGAAATTTTAAAACTTCCACATCTTGTCCTGGACGATAAATTTCTACTTCCTGTTTTTTTCGGTTGATCAACCAACCAAGACGACAACCATTTTCGATATATTCTTGCATCTTATTCTGAGTTTTTTTTAAGCTGTCATTAGGTGAAAGTATCTCGATGACAAAATCAGGACATAGGGGAATAAATTTTTCTTTTTGCTCTTTAGTCAAAGCATCCCAACGAGATTTTTCTACCCAAGAAACATCAGGGGAACGGTCAGAACCTGAAGGTAAAGTAAATCCAGTTGATGAATCAAAAACTTCGCCTAATTGATTTTGTTCATTCCATGATGCTACTTGAAGAATTAAATTAACATTACTTCTCCCTGTTTCTCCTCCCGTAGGTGGCATTATAATCAATTCTCCTTGGGCATTGCGTTCTAATTTTAAATCGGGGTTTTCTTCACACAATTGATAAAACTGCTCTCTTGTCAGTTGAATTATAGAATTGAGGTTTAATGTAAGTGCTGTCATAACAACCTCTAATTAACTCATCTATTATCAAAAATAGCATCGGTGACTTCTAGTCGCGGCGTTGCGCGTACAAAGTCCGCATGACAAGGACTTAAGAAAAGTTGAAACCCGCGTGTCTTTGGGTACGGAACAAAGTGAAGTGTTCAAAGCAGCGTGGAAGAGACAAGCGATCGCTTTCGTATTGGGATTGCTTCGTGCCTTTCTACGAGACGCGTTGCGCGATCGCTTCGGACATTATCCCCAAATTCGTTGCAGATTGAGTATAAAACCAGGTAAAACATTTTCTCCGGAAATAGTTTGAGGAAATTTTAAAACTTCCACATCTTGTCCTGGACGATAAATTTCTACTTCCTGTTTTTTTCTGTTTATCAACCAACCTAGACGACAACCATTTTCGATATACTCTTGCATCTTATTCTGAGTTTTTTTTAAGCTGTCATTAGGTGAAAGTATCTCGATGACAAAATCAGGACATAGGGGAATAAATTTTTCTTTTTGTTCTTTAGTTAAAGCATCCCAACGAGATTTTTCTACCCAAGAAACATCTGGAGAACGGTCAGAACCTGAAGGTAAAGTAAATCCAGTTGATGAATCAAAAATTTCGCCTAATTGATTTTGGTCGTTCCAGAACCATATTTGAGCGTTAATAGTAGAATTACTTCTCCCTGTTTCTCCTCCCGTAGGTGGCATTATAATCAATTCTCCTTGGGCATTGCGTTCTAATTTTAAATCGGGATTTTCTTCACACAATTGATAAAACTGCTCTCTTGTCAGTTGAATTACAGAATTGAGGTTTAATGTAAGTGCTGTCATAACAACCTCTAATTAACTCATCTATTATCAAAAATAGCATCGGCGACTTCTAGTAGTCTGGCAGACTAAGTTTGAGGGGTAAAAGAACGAACCGCAAAGACGCGAAGTACACGAAGTAAGAGGAAAAGAAGAGAGATTGAAAAATTGATTTACCCGTCAAAGTTGACTTGCCAGACTACTAGTCGCGGCGTTGCGCGTACAAAGTCCGCTAGCATTTACTATGAAGAGCGAAAAATACCTGACTTACCCATTCAGCCCTTATAGCGATCGCGTTGATAACTACCGCAGTTCGTTTTTCCATAATGTGTGCGTAAGTCCTGACAGCTACAAATCGCTAGAATTGGTGTTGGTGAGATTTTAGGTGATACAAGCAGCTATGGTAAAATCAACAGAACATCTTTACGTTGTTAGAGATGAACATATTCTAAATGGTGAGCCGATTATCAAAGGAACACGTACATCAGTTAGGGCAATTGTTGAAACTTGGCGGATGGGAATTGCTCCTGAAGAAATCTTAAAAGGTTTGCCTCACCTAAGGCTGGCGCAAGTATTTGATGCGTTGAGCTATTACAGCGATCATCAAGATGAGATTAACGCTTATATCGAACGTAACCGAATTCCCGATGATTTAATTGACCCGTTAGTACGAGGTTTATGAGTAATTTGTTCATTCGCTTGTACCTAGATGAAGATGTCAATGTCTTGGTGGCAGATTTGCTGAAAGCGAGGGGCTTTGATGCTCTAACTGTAAGAGATGCAGGACAACTTCATGCAAGCGATGAAGAACAGTTTGCTTATGCTGTAAGCCAAAAAAGAACGCTGGTTACGCACAATCGAACCGACTTTGAAGAACTTATACAAGCGTACTTTGATACCGGACAAATTCACTACGGCGTGATTCTGGCTGTTCGCCGTTCACCTCAAGACATCACGCAAAGATTACTGGCAATTTTGAATCAAGTGACAGCGGATGAAATGGAAAATCAGGTTCGGTACATCTGATTGCTCAACTCGATGGCTTGCTTTTGGGTTGCCAAGATTTAGTAAGGTTCTATCTTAGAACTATGTCACGAAAAAATTAGCATTTACTATGACCAGCGAAAAACACCTGACTTACCCATCCAGTCCTTATAGCGATCGCGTTGATGACTACCACGGTACTATAGTTGCAGATCCTTATCGCTTCTTAGAAGACCCGGACTCAGAAGAAACCAAAGCTTGGGTTGAAGCCGAAAATAAAGTTACCTTTGGCTACCTCAACGAAATTCCCGCTAGAGAAAAAATCAAGCAGCGCCTCACCAAATTGTGGGATTATGAAAAATATAGTATCCCCTTTCAAGAAGGCGAAAACTACTTTTATTTCAAAAATGACGGACTGCAAAACCAAAGCGTCCTCTATACCCTAAAAACTCTCGACGGTGAACCGAAAGTTTTACTCGACCCGAACAAACTTTCAGCAGATGGTACTGTTGCGCTTTCCGGTTTATCTATCAGTGAAAATGGTAAACTTTTAGCATACGGTTTATCCTCATCTGGTTCTGACTGGCAAGAATGGAAAGTCCGAGATGTGGAAACAACTGAAGATTTACCAGACCATCTCAAGTGGATTAAATTCTCTGGTGCATCCTGGACAAATGACAATCAAGGCTTTTTCTACAGCCGCTACGATGAACCAAATGAAAAAACCAAATTAGAAGATGTCAACTATTATCAAAAGCTTTATTACCACAAATTGGGTACATCCCAATCAGAAGATACATTAATTTACCAACGTCCCGACGAAAAAGAATGGGGATTTGGCGGTGGTGTCACAGAAGATGGACATTATTTAGTAATTTCCGTTTGGTCAGGAACTGACTCGAAAAATCTGTTTTTTTACAAAGATTTGACTAACCCAAATGCCGAAGTAGTCGAACTAATTAAGGAATTTGAAGCAGATTATAGCTTTATCGATAATGATGATAGCGTCTTTTATTTCCGTACAGATTTAGACGCACCCCGCGCCAAAGTTATTGCCATTGATACTAAAAATCCTCATAAATCAGCTTGGCAAGAAATTATTCCCCAAGCTGCGGAAACTTTGGAAAGTGTCGGCATCCTCAACAATCAATTTGTTGCTGATTATCTCAAAGATGCTCACGGCAAAGTCAAAATTTTTGACCTCAACGGCACTTTTGTTAGAGAGGTAGAATTACCCGGACTTGGTTCAGTCGGAGGCTTTAACGGCAAACGTCATGATACGGAAACTTTTTATAGTTTCACTAGCTATACCACACCGCCAACTATTTATCGCTACGACATAGTAAGCGGAAAAAGTCAAGTTTTTCGGGAACCAAAGGTAGATTTTCATCCTGCTGATTATGAAACTAAACAAGTTTTCTATCGCAGCAAAGATAATACGCAAGTACCGATGTTTATCACCTATAAAAAAGGGATTAAACTTGATGGAAATAACCCTACCTTACTGTATGCTTATGGCGGTTTTAATATCTCTTTAACTCCGAATTTTTCTGTCGGAACCTTAGTATGGCTAGAAATGGGTGGTGTCTATGCGGTTCCGAATCTACGCGGAGGTGGTGAGTATGGGGAAGAATGGCATCAAGCGGGAATGAAGCTGAAAAAGCAGAATGTGTTTGATGACTTTATTGCTGCTGCCGAGTGGTTGATTGGCAATGGGTATACCAAGAGTGATAAGTTGGCGATCGCAGGTGGTAGCAACGGTGGATTATTAGTTGGTGCTTGCATGACTCAGCGTCCCGATTTGTTTGGTGCAGCTTTGCCAGCAGTCGGGGTAATGGATATGTTGCGCTTTCATAAATTTACCATCGGCTGGGCGTGGGTTTCTGAATATGGTTCGCCGGATAACCCAGAAGAGTTCAAAGCGCTTTATGCTTATTCCCCACTGCATAACCTCAAACCTGGTACAGCTTATCCAGCAACGATGATTACCACAGCCGATCATGACGATCGCGTGGTTCCTGCTCATAGTTTCAAATTTGCCGCTGCTTTGCAAGCCGCACACACAGGTGAGAATCCTGTATTAATTAGAATTGAGACGAAAGCAGGACATGGTGCGGGTAAACCTACAGCTAAAATTATCGAAGAATCCGCAGATAAGTGGGCTTTCTTGGTGCGTACTTTGGATATGAAAGTTTAATTTCGCCCAAAGCCAATAGGGTGTGTTACCGCGATCGCGGTTACACACCTAAAACGGTAACAGTTTATCTTTGCATGTTGCTACTAGTATTGATAAAACGCACCAATGATGATCGGGATTTAAATATGAAACTTGATTGCGAACCTTACTACAAAACAAAATTTGGTGCTGCTTATTTGGGAAACAGCCTAGAATTAATGGCAGATATTAGTAGCGAAAGTATTGACTTGATTTGCACGTCTCCACCATTTGCATTGGTTCGGAAAAAAGAATACGGAAACGTTGATGCTGACGAATATGTAGAATGGTTTAAAGATTATGCGGCGCAATTTCACCGTATTCTGAAACCAACAGGTTCACTGGTTATTGATATTGGTGGCAGTTGGATTAAAGGAATGCCAGTTCGTTCTCTTTATCATTTTGAATTAGTTGTTGCTTTGTGCAAAGCAAAAGAAAAAGGCGGACTTGGGTTTTATTTGGCACAAGAATTGTATTGGTATAATCCAGCTAAACTCCCCACCCCGGCTGAATGGGTAACAGTTCGCAGGGAAAGAGTTAAAGATTCGGTAAATACAATTTGGTGGTTGTCAAAAGAACCGCATCCTAAAGCTAACAATAGAAGGGTTTTAAAGCCTTATAGCGATGCAATGAAGAACCTGATCAAGAATGGGTATAAACCCAAAGTCAGACCATCAGGTCATGATATTTCCGATAAATTTGCAAAAGATAGAGGAGGGGCTATTCCCCCGAATATTATTGATGGACGTTGCAGTGCAGACAAAGAAGAAATAGGACAACCAGTTATTTTACAAGAAGTTTTATTTGAAGATTTAGTTCAACCCGTAAATGTGATTTCTGCTTCAAATACCGCTTCTAATGATTATTATCAACGACGTTGCAAAGAAGAAGGTTTTAAACCACACCCGGCAAGATTCCCTCAAGCTTTACCTGAGTTTGTTATCAACCTTTGTACAGAACCAGGGGATATTGTTTTAGAACCTTTCGCCGGTTCTAACATGACAGGTCGGGTTGCAGAAAGTTTACAAAGACGCTGGTTAGCTTTTGAGATTGATGAAGACTACATCAAAAGCTCAAAACTAAGATTTGAAGAAAATGCTCCCTTGGTTGTTGAACCTCCAGCAGATTTACCACCAGTAGCATCAGAAAATGCCGATCAAAACCACCAGGGAGTACAATTAGGACTGTTTTGAACAAATTTCAATCCTCGATGTTTCCTCTAATGGATTTAAGCTGTCCTCGCTTGCTTTTGCTATCGAGACGTTTTCTCACAGAGCTGCGAGTCGGTTTGGTTGGTTTGCGTTTTCGGGGTAACACTGCGACGCTTTTAATGAGTTCTTGAAGTCGTTTCAAAGCCTCTTCTTTGTTCTTCTCCTGGGTTCGGTGTTCTTGGGCTTTAATAACAATAACTCCCTCCTGAGTGATGCGTCGATCGCTGAGTTTCAAAAGTTGTTCTTTATAAAAATCGGGTAGGGATGAAGCATTAATGTTGAAGCGCAAGTGTATAGCAGTGGAGACTTTGTTTACATTTTGACCTCCTGCACCTTGGGAACGAATAGCACTAATCTCGATATCGCTGTCAGGGATGATTACTTGGTTGGAAATTTGCAACATTGTTTATATTTTGCTTAGGAACGTGGATTATCTTTTTTTTACATCTTTCCTATCTCTCGTAGATAAGCGGGTCGAGGTGTGAGTTGCTTCACAAGTGCTGCATCCGCCGGACAAAACTCCGCAGATATACTTTCAGCGCAAGCTAAAAATGCGGCATCATACAGCGTAGGTAATTTATATTGCTCGGCAATTTCCCAGGTTTTTGCCCTAATTGCTTCTAGTTCTATGTAATCAATGGGAAGTTCGCAAAAGTCTTCAAAAAAACCTTGTGCTTCCTCTGTGGTGATGACTTGCATCCGGGTTTTTTTTCGCAACACAGATCCAACTTCTGCCCAAGCAAAAGCTGGAGCCACTAACCTGAAATTAAGGCTTAATGCTTCTTCTATAACAATTCTAGCTTGTGATTGACAAATTTATGGTACAAGGTAGCAAATCCAAACGCTAGTATCTAAGCACAATACTCTAGTCACGCCGCTTTTCGCCTTCTCTGAAACTGCGAATCAAATCCCCAGAAGTACGCTGTATTCCCGTTTTGGCTTTGACGGTTTCACTGCGGGCTATAATTCGTTGATGAGCTGCCCATCCCCTCCGGCGTCGCACTTCCTTTTCCAAAGCCTCAACTACTAAATCATTCAAGGATTTGCTACCTTGTTTTAGTTTCTTGGCTAAAGCCAAGCAAGTCAGCCGGAAAACGGATTGTTACGGCTTCGCGTTCCATTGGAATATTTACAACCAAATAGTGATACCATTTATTGTAACTGCTATTTGATTTACTATTTTATTGGCGATCGCATAAATGCATTTAGACGCAAATTGCTATTATTTGATAATTCCTTATACAAAACAGATAAATAGGAGTATTGAGCGTGAATGCATCTGAACAGGCAACAAACGTTGAACTTGCTAGCAATATTGCGACGGTAGTTAACTTGTTCAAATTTGAGTTTCCTGATGCAAAATCGGATCTCAAACCCTGGAAGAATGACCCAGAAACTAGGGAATTAGTCGATCCAGACTCGATAGATATCGGCTTTCACTTTCCTGGTATCAGCAAATCTTGGCGCAGTCGCAGTATACTAATTCAAATTAGATTTTATCAAGATCCCATCAATAACTTACGTCGAGCGATCGGTGTGGAAGTAGCAGGATTTGACCATCGCGGCGAGGTGTGGCGACTTTCTACAGTAGATAATTGGAGTTGTGTTGGTATATCTGAACCTTCCCCAGAAATAGAGGAAAAGCTAAAACAGTTTTGCCGACAGATTTTAGAAGTCTTCAATCAGCAAACTGATAGCTTGTAATTAATTCGTAGTGAGCGGTTTACCGCTCATAATTTTAAAGGGCTTCAGCCCTTACTACTAGCAACTATTTTTGACAGCTACCATCAACGCAATATGCTGATTGATATGTACTAGAACGCTTGCCAAATATGGTGTAGCGGTTATCGCGAATTTGTTCGTAAAAGCGATCGCCTACCCATTTCACTCCCGGTAATGCCCGATAAGCATCCACGAATACGCTACCTAGCGGCAATAATCGTCCAATCTCTTCCGCTGCCGCAGTTCCTTGCCAGCGTCTTTCCGGTGCGTTTCCATCAATCAAAATCATTCCCTGTTCGCAATCAATAGCGGTAATTCCCCACTTTTGAAGTGTTTGCTCATCTTGCATGGAGATATAGCGAAACAACTTGCCTTGATCTAAAGTTTCTAACAGTTGCACGCTTGTAACGCAAAGATTGCAATTACCGTCGTAGATAACATAATAATTCATAAAAGTTGCAGATTGTTTTTTATATACAGTCTATGTTTATATTTATGAACTGACGAAATTCTGTCAATATTACCTAAGTATGAAAATTATTTACTGATTAATCTCTCCCCAGAAAGCAAGAATTTGCAAGACAATAGTATGGGCGATCGATAAACTTAATTTCAGCAAGTGAATAAATAGTCATGAGATACAAACTCTTAGGCAAAAGCGGTTTGAGAGTCTCTGAACTCTGCTTGGGAACAATGACTTTCGGTGAAGATTGGGGTTGGGGTGCATCTTTTGACGAAAGCCAAAAGGTTTTTGATGCTTTTGTGGAAGCTGGAGGCAATTTTATTGACACTGCGAATGGTTACACCGATGGTAGCAGCGAGAAAATCGTTGGTGAGTTGATCGCTAAGGAACGAGAACGTTTTGTAGTTGCAACGAAGTATTCTTTTCCTTTACAGATGAACGATCGCCAAAATAATCCTAATGGCAGTGGCAATCATCGTAAGAATATGATGCAGTCGTTAGAAGGCAGTTTAAAACGCTTGAATACCGACTATATTGATTTATTCTGGTTGCACGCTTGGGACTTCATGACACCGATTGAAGAAGTCATGCGTTAGCGAAGCTTACCGAAGGTATCGCTTGATGATTTAGTGCGGCAAGGTAAAATACTATACGTAGGCATTTCTGACACGCCTGCTTGGATTGTCTCACAAGCAAACACGCTGGCGCAATTTTATGGCTGGACACCTTTTGTCGCTTTGCAAATTGAGTATAATTTGCTTCAGCGGACACCGAAACGGGATTTGTTACCAATGGCAAAAGCCTTCGATTTGGCAGTTACGCCGTGGTCGCCTTTAGGTGATGGTGTGCTGACAGGTAAGTATAATAAGCCTAGTAGCAACGACGAACAGGGACGATTGGGAACACAAGGAGGAGATATTCCCGAACGCAGTTTAGCGATCGCCGAAGTCGTGACTCAAGTTGCCCAAGAAATTGGACACACACCTTCACAAGTTGCACTCGCTTGGTTGCGTCATCAAAGTGGTGTGATTATCCCCATCGTTGGCGCCCGCAAGTTAACCCAATTTCAAGATAACTTAGCTTGTTTAGATGTCAGCTTATCACCAGAACATCTGCAACGTTTAAACGAAGTCAGTCAAATTGAACTTGGTTTTCCCCATGACTTCTTGCAAAGCGACATAATCCGCGATCGCCTTTTTGGTGGTACATTCAGCACTATTGAAAATCATCGTCATTGAGCAAGCTAATTCCCGGTTTACAAATTTTGAATGAAAGTAATAATAATTCACAAACCGATTAATTCCATCTATCGGTAGAGGGTTTTGCGCCCTTAGCTACTAGCTGTAGACTAGTTTTATCGAGCCAACAAAGTAAAATTATGAGCGACAACAATCTTTCATCTCGTCTTTACCCCACCCGTATTGATATTCCTGCTGAAGCGCGATCGCAGATCGTTGTAATCCTCAACAAAACTTTGGCAGCTACCTCAGATTTGAAAACACAGGTAAAACAAGCGCACTGGAACGTCAAAGGAACTGATTTTTATCAGTTGCACGAATTATTTGACGAAATCGCCGGCGAACTGGAAGAATACGTTGATATGTTTGCTGAACGGGTAACAGCTTTAGGCGGATATGCAATGGGAACCGCTCGCATGGCTGCTGCCAATTCGATTTTACCAGAATATCCTACCGATATTTTGGCAGGAATGGAGCATGTGACAGCATTGGCAGATCGGTTTGCACCTTATGCCAAGCATTTGAGAGAAGCGATCGACAAAACTGACGAATTAGGCGATCTTGACACCGCAGACCTTTATACTGAAGTTTCTCGCACCATTGACAAACGACTGTGGTTCTTAGATGCTCATCTGCAAGCAGCAGAAGTGACAAACACAGAAAATGGAAATGGAAATGGAAATGGTAACGGTGTTTCAGCTACTACTAAAACTCAACAAACAGTTCTTGCTGGATAAGTTGAGTGGATAGTTGTTAGTGGTTAGTGGATAGTGGATAGTGGGGCATGGGGCATGGGGCATGGGGATTTGAAGAGGGGGAAAGGGAAAAAGGGAAAAAAAAGAATTATTACCAATGCCCATTGCCCAATGCCCATTGCCCATTGCCCATTGCCCAACAACTATCAACCAACAACCAACACCCAACAATTATATACAGTATCCTTTTGGGAAGTACGTTACTTTTAAGTGCGTACTTTTCATTTTATATATACATCCGTTACTATTGAGATAGTTAACAACCAGGTGAAAAAAATCTCAATTCCAAGACTAAACTGATACATGAGTTGTTAACAAAAAAGCTTGTTTTCTTAATATAAATAACCATTCCAAACGAGGTAGACGTATGTCTCGAAATACTGTTACCCATCTAATTCATGATAGAAACGCACGCGGTCAAACTAAAATTGGTTGGTTGGATAGTTACCATACATTCTCCTTTGGCAATTTTTCCGATCCAAATCGCATGGGATTTCGTTCTCTGCGGGTAATTAATGACGATCGCATTGTTCCTGGTGCTGGTTTTGGTACTCACGGTCATCGGGATATGGAAATTCTCACATATGTCCTAGAAGGTGCGCTAGAGCATAAAGACAGCTTGGGTACGGGTTCGGTGATTCTTCCCGGTGAAGCGCAAGTTATGAGTGCTGGTACTGGTATCACTCACAGCGAATACAATCACTCGCAAACTGAGCCGGTACACCTTCTGCAAATCTGGATTCTTCCTGATAAGCAAGGCTTAAAACCAAGATACGAACAAAAAGCTTTTCCTATTGAAGAAAAGCGCGGAAAACTACGTTTAATTGCAGCCAAAGATGGACGCGATGGTGCTGTCACAATTCATCAAGATGTGAATTTGTACACATCTGTTTTAGAACCGGGTGATGTGATAAATTATCACGTTCAACCACATCGTTATGCTTGGTTACAAATAGCGCAAGGTATAGCAACCTTGAATGGTGAAGAACTTAGAGCCGGCGATGGTGTACAAATTAGCGTTGAAGAACAACTGGAAATCAGCACCCAAGTAGGTGTAGAAATCTTACTTTTTGATTTGGGTTAATGTCAAAAATAGGGTAAGGGGTAAAGGAAAGAAATATTTTCATTTTTTAACTCTTCTCCTTGCCCTTTTCCCAAATTCGGAAATAAGTACACGCATTGCACGCATTTCATAGCGAAATATTTAACGAAGACTCTGCGACACTCTGCGTTTACCTTCGCGTCCCTCTGCGTTTCAATAGGTATCTTACCTGCCCTACAATAAAGTTGATTGAATATTCAAGAGTAATAATATGGGATCTCTAGCAGGAAAAGTTGCGATCGTTACGGGTGCATCGCGAGGAATTGGAAGAGCGATCGCACTAAAATTAGCTAGCAACGGTGCGTCTGTTGTGGTTAACTATGCAGGTAATGCAGAAAAAGCGCAGGAAGTTGTTACGGAAATCGAAAACCTTCAAGTACAAGCTATTTCTGTACAAGCGGATGTTAGCAAAGTAGCTGATATTCACAAGCTTTTCGACCAAACAATTGAAAAATTTGGTCAAGTCGATATTTTGGTTAACAATGCCGGCACAACTTTTTACAAATTAACCACGGAAGTTACAGAAGAAGACTTCGACAAGATTTTTGGCATTAATGTCAAAGGCACGTATTTTGCGTGCCAACAAGCTGCACAACGCATGGCTGACGGAGGAAGAATTATCAACTTTTCTTCATCCACGACAGCGATGATCATGCCTAAATATGGTGCTTATGTAGCAACTAAAGGTGCTGTTGAACAAATGACGCGGGTACTAGCGAAAGAATTAGGTGAAAAGGATATTACAGTAAATGTGGTTTCTCCAGGTCCCACCGATACAGAACTTTTCAGACAAGGTAAGACAGAAGAACAGATAAACCATTTAGGGCAAATGGCAGCATTAGGACGATTGGGACAAGTGCAAGATATTGCAGACGTGGTAGCGTTTATCGCTAGCGATGAAGCCAGGTGGATAACAGGGCAAAATATTCGTGTGAATGGTGGGATAGCTTGAGGCGATCGCAAGGGTTTTAACGGGTATTTCTATTCGCTTTGGCAACAACACCGATAACCTTTTTGTTATGCTGCGATCGCCACAAAGTTGGAACTAATTTTGTGGAAACTCATTCAGTTGTTGTTGAAGTTGTTGAACTTCCTTAATCGATAAGTTTGTTACACGAGCAACCATCTCAATCGGTAAACCTTCCCTTAGTAAATTATTGGCTATTTCTCTTTGCTTTCTTGTTTCTGCTCTTGCCTCTGCTTCTTCCTGAATCGAACGGTAAATCACAGATTCCTGCATAATGTCTCTCCGCACTAGACTATAAATTACGTCTTGCTCTAATCTTAACCCAGCCAGAATTGCTGAGGCTGCTATCAGATTTGCCTGTGTCGTTGGGTCTTCAATCCGATCTACAATCTCAGTTGCTTGGCGTAATGTCTCTGCTGGATTTGCAGTCTGTCCCAGTGTAGCAAAGGGCAATAGCCCAGGATATTGCAAAAAGAGTGAGGCAGGTTGCTCCCACAACCGAATGACATCAAATTCATGGCATGTGCGTTCCATTGTGAAACTCGTTTGATAAACCAACTCTGAGCTAGTCTGCTTCAGGTAAATCACAACTTGCCGCATCGGTTTGGTTGGATCTTTGCGGTACATTCGCACGCGGTAATCCAAAACACGGAATGGAATATTGTTCTTGGGAAGTGTTTGAAACTCAATATGTAAAACAGATTCGTCCGATTCCAGCAAAATTAGGGCATCCGCACGAATCGGATCGAGGGAGAGTTCAGAGGGTTTGAGTTCTGTCATCGTGACAGCCTTTCCCAACAACCAACTGGCAAAGTCGGCTGAGAAGTGTTCGGCTAGGAATCGGCAGGTATCGTCATACATAGGAGAGATTGTACAACTGATTATACCGATTTTATTTTGAGCAAATCTAACATTTGATGAAGTGTGGTAGGGCGATCGCTACAACTATTCAACCGCCGATTGGATCATGCGGCTTACTTGGGACGTGAGTTTATGCGAGCGGAATTGGCATTGGTATCAGGACAAGACTACGTAGAGGATTAAATAGGTTTGTGATGATTTAACGGTTCGCTTGAGCGGCTGAAACCAATTTTCGCAATGCACCAAGGTCTTTTGTCAGTCCGCTCCAAGCGAATTGTTATACAGCGTTTGCCTAGCATTCAATCTGGTTTTATCCAACCCTTAATAATTGCTTTGCCAATGTTGAGATACGAATTGTCTAAGAACTCTTCGATAGCAGCTTCACCTCCAGCCCCCAATGCGCCAACTATCCGACGCTTGAAACTAGGGGTTGTTTCATCATTAACATATGCAATTTTTTCAATCTCAGTGGCATCAGGATGAAATTTATCAAGTTGCTCAAGAAGTTTCTGAATCTCTTTAGCAGCTTCTGAAAGAGTCTTCCGTTCAGCCTGATAAATGTGTTGATTTGCTTGCTGTATTCCATTGTCTGCAATTTTGTTGGTAAAATTTCCAACATTTGCTCCACTAAAATTGTTTTCAAAGTTTGTAGACATACGAGTATCTCCACTATCTATTTGACCACTTGCACCAGGCAAATTAGTTTGACTATTCTGCACCCAATAATTTTTTATATATAAGAAATTGATAGTACCATTATCTTTACGCTTCTGTGTTTCTGTGTCGTATCCTCGATTAATCTCCTGCTTCAACTTTGTCTTATTAGACTCCCCAGAGATATCTACAAATATTTCTAGCTTTTTTTCACTTTTTTTAACTTTAAAACCTGTTATCGCAAGATCAACATTATTATCCTTGCCTACCACATGAATAACACTACGCAAAGCTTCTATGTCAATCTTCTCAAAGAAGTCAATAGTTAAATGATCTAACTTACCATCAAGACGCTTCGGTCTCCCATCAAGACGCTTCGGTCTCCAATCTTTAACAGCATCAGCAATAAGATCATATAAAATAGCAATTCCAGGTTTTGTACCGGGTACGTGAAAATACATACAAACTTTCCCTTTGAAGAACAACTTATAATCAACTATTAAACCCTGGCTTTCAGGCTATACAAACAAATCTAACACCCAATTTTTGATGTTGTGGCAATGATACTCAAGATAAAAGTGACTCGGGTAATAGCAATAGACAAAGTTGTATAACTATTTATTATACGGAAACTTTCCGTATAATCTTTTTCTCAATCTTAATATATGAAGCATTACAACGAACTCCTGTCTGAATATACGGAAAACTTCTTTTTTACCCCCTTATTTGGGTATTATACCGAATTTTTCCGTCCACTTCATGCTGTTTTTTTTCTCTATAAAGAGGTATTAAAACAAGATTTAGATTTATAAAGTAGATGCGGTACGTGCTAAAAAACCTAAATATTTACCAACAGTTTTAACAAAGGATGAAGTTTTCGCAATTATTCAAAAGTTATCTGGAGTACATCAACTTTTGATACAGCCGCACATGAGAAAGTTCATCTCGGTTAATCATTCTAAAGATATCGGCACTCCCAGACATGAGCATCCGTGATGAGAGATTGTAGAAAAATATAAACCCCTTATAGAAGTACAATCCTTCTAACAAATAATTAGCCAATAGCGATACGAAATAATTCTCTGGTATGGGATTATCAACATACTTTTGGTATAATCCAGCGATGAATTCGCATCGTTGTTTAAGAATGCGTAGCGTAGCCCGCCGCAGGCATCGCTACGTCAAAAATCATAAGCTTGTGTCCGGCGATCGCTGGGAATCACCGTTTCAATGATGTGTTGATAAGGGCTTTTACCTTCATATGTTTAACCCGAACTCAGGTTACTTAACCGGTACGTGGGATTCGCTCAATCTCAGCATAACCGCTAAAAATCAACTGTTTACCTTCAGTTTCTAAACGGTTAAGCCGCATTTTTACTCCATCCAAATCAAAGCGATCTAAATCAACCATATTATCCAAAATATCTGCTAGTGCTACGCTCAAGGTTCTAGATATTTCCTTTTGCGCTTCTGGTATCGAGTCAAGTTCAATTTGCGGATCTTTAAAAGAAACACGCCGACGCCTTTCAATAGCTATAGTTACAGTCATATCCAAAGGTACAAGTTCGCGATCGCCTAAATCTGCCTTGGCGAAAATTCGCAGGCGATTTTCTGGCAATAATTCTACCTGGATTTCTGGAAAAGATACTGGATTACCGCCAGATAATTGAGTTAAGGCTGGTACGGTGAGGTTTAACAAGCGTTTTTTAACTAATTCCGCCTTAAAAGAGTAGTTGATCCCTTCTTCTGATAAAACGACTTTAGCGATCGCTTGAGTCGGTTGCTTGAGAGTTAGTTTACCACTCAAAACCGAGCTAAAGTCAATCGATACAGCATCGGTTTCTACAGAAATTTCCTCTGCGGGGAAATCTTTGCGAATCACTACGCCAGTTGCGTTCATTTTAAAGCTATCAATGCTGCCTTGCAACAGTTTGCTGGAGGGATAGCAGCGCACAAAGACTTCTACTGATTCGCTTTGGCTAAACAGATGGCGAATCGTTTGGCTAGCAACAGTATTGAGCATCCGCTCTCCCCAATCTGTGCCTTTGGGATCTTTTAAACCAGTAATTCCGCCGAACATGTGGTTTTGCGTCTCTAGAAGTTATTTGTCTTTTTGTAACAAACTGTTAAGATTATTGCAACTATCACTTTATAGATTGTGCTGATAATGACGTAGGGGATCGCTAATAATAGCGATCCCCTGCTTCTAAACTTTAGTTTTGAGATTTTTACGTAAATAACGCAACCGCATTAAGACAGGTTTTGCCCAATTCCCTGGTTGAAAATCATGCAGGAGAATGTACAAACAAGGGATGATAAATAAAGTCATCAAAGTAGCGATCGCCATTCCAAAGAAAACGACAATCCCCAACGGTTGCAAAAACTCTGAACCTTCGCCAATACCCAATGCTAAAGGAAACAGTCCTAAGATGGTAGTGACTGTAGTCATCATAATCGGGCGCAAGCGTTGCGGAGCGGCTTTGAGGATGGCAATTTCACGAGTACAATTTTCTTCTTCCCTGATTTGGTTCGCTGATTCCACCATCAAGATACCCGCATTCACCACAATTCCCACTAGCAAGACTACACCAACTATTACCGTTGCACCAATCGCAGTTTTGGTAATGTAAAGTCCAAAAATGCCGCCGGCTAACGCTAGCGGTACAGTAAACATGATTACTAACGGATCGAGCAGCGAATTGTATTGTACAGCCATAACGACGAAGATGAGAAAAACTGCTAAAGCTCCTAAAGTTTTCAAAGCATCTTGAAGTTGCTGATTAGTTTCTTGAGCGGAACTAGGTACAATGGAAACGTCTTCAGGTAATTTTATACTTTTGAGTACTTGATTAACTTCGGCGATCGCTTCACCAAGACTAGCTTCCTCGTTTAAGTTGCCTGCAATAATAAAAGCTTGACGTTGGTTAATTCGCTGCACTTCACCAGGTGCTTGACCTTCTTCGATTCGGGCAACATCCAAAAGGCGAATCTGTTTGTTGTTTTCTGTAAATAGCGGTAATCCTTCTAGCTGAGAGGGACGCTGAATCGCTTCTTGATTTAGTTGCACCCGCACATCAACCAAACGGTTGCCGCGTTGAATTTGTGTGGGAACTGAACCTTCAATTGCTGTCTGAATAGTTGCCCCAATTTGTTGTGCCGTCAGTCCCAGGTTTGCAACTCGTTCCCAGTCGGGACGAATTTGTATTTCTGGTTGCCGGGGATCGGCATCTGGTCGGAATTTAGCTGATGTTGCTTTTTCTTCTAAAGCTTGCAGGATTTCAGCACCTGCTTGACGTAATTTTTGCTCATCTTCACCTTGCAAGATGACATCAATTTCCGATCCTTGCGCTGGGGTATTACTCAAGATTAAACCGCGCACTTGACCGGGACTCAGACGCAACAGAATTCCTGCCAAGTTGAGTTTGTTGAGTTGCTGAGTTACTTTTTTAACGTACTTTTCTACATCTGTGCCTTCTTTGAGATTGATGGTACTGTTTGCCCGTAAAGGATTTTCGGAAGTATTATTACCAAATAAAGAACCGCCTACTGTGGTGAAAGCATACTCGGTTTCTGGTTGTTTCATCAAAATGTCATCGACAACTTGCATTACTTTTTGAGAAGTTTGCAAAGGTGTACCGGGTGGAAACTGCGCTCTCAAGTTGGCTTGTCCGGTATTAATTCGGGGTAAAATTTCTTGGGGAATTTGACCAACCATGAAAAAGCTACCACCGCCGAGAATCAGTAAAGCAGCGGTGACTACAACTAAGCGAAAGCGTATAATCTTTGTTAAAAAGTTGCCGTATCCTCGCGTAGCATCTTCAAAACGGCGATTAAACTGTTTAAGCAGCCAAAATTTACTTATACCACTAGACCAGCGGATTGCCAGCAGTCGAGAAGTCAGCATTGGGACGACTGTAACAGCAACGACTAGGGAAGCAGCTACGGCAAAGGCAATTGTCAGAATCAGTTCATTAAATAGCAGTGAGATAAAGCCACCAATTAAAAGAAATGGGACGACAGAAACCAAGTTAGCGGCAGTAGCAGCAACTAACGCTGATTCTACTTCTTGGGAAGAAGCGATCGCATTTTCAATAAAGAATTTTGAATTCTCCTTGTCCCCCAGTCTCCTTGTCTCCTTATCTCCCTCTCTCTGATTGGGAGTTTTACCGGCTTTTTCGGAAATATTTTCTAAAATGACAACCGATGTATCAATTGCTTGACCAATTCCTAAAGTTAGACCTGCTAAACTAAATACATTTAAACTCAAGCCAAAGAATTTCATCATGGCGATCGCTGCTAAACTACACAGCGGAATTGCCAGACTAATAATAAATGTTTGCCGCAGCGATCCCAAAAATAACAGTACTGCTGCTGCTGCCAACAATGCTCCAGAAATCGCATTAAAAATTACATCATTTAAAGAATTGCGGATGAAGCGAGACTCATCAGTGGTGGCAGTCAAAACCATATCTGCTGGAATTAAACCGGATTGCTGCAATTGTTTAATTCGCTGCTTTACCCCCTCTACAACCGTAATTGTGTTAGCATCAGGCTGCTTTTGCACCGACAATTTCACCGCTGGCTGACGGTTAAGGTACACAGATACTCGTTGGTCTTCTGTGCCGTCAATTACCTCGGCAAAGTCTCGCAGATAAACGCGACGGGAAGTAGGGGCAGGGTTTCCCTGCCCTACTTGAATCGAAGAATTTCCCCCCCCAACTTCAATCGAGAGGTTTTCAATTTCCTTAGCATCTCGGAATCTGCCGACGGTGCGCGTTAACGGCTCGGAATTCTGCCCCAAAATCCGACCGCCAGAAGTATCTTGGTTACGCTCTGTTAGTTCATTGAGTACATCGGTTAACCCAATATTTAATGCTTGTAAGCGCTTTAAGTCAAGCAGCACCCGCACTTCTTCTTCTGCCGCACCAGATACATCAACTGCGGCGACTCCTGGTATAACACTGAGTTCCCGCGATAATTCTTCATCGGCAAACACGCGTAAATCTTTACCTTGAAGTGAGGTAGATGTCAGTGCTAATTCGTAAATCGGTAGTTGGGAGGGATCGACTTTAAATAAGCGTGGCTCCTCAATGGTTTCTGGTAACTGTCCTCTGCCTCGGTTAAAAGCTGCGGTAGCATCGTTGAGAGCCTGGTCAATATCGCCTCCGGGTTGAAAGAATAAATCAAGGCTTACCTGTCCTTCACGAGTGCGGGAAAAAACTTGTACTACATTCTCGGTTGCGGATAAAGCTTCTTCTAGGGGTCTGGTGATTTCATCTACTGCTACTTCTGGTGAAATACCCGGTGCTTCTAGCCGCACACCGATTCGCGGGTAGGTGATTGCTGGCAAGAGATCTACTTGGATAGTTGTAAAAAAGTATATCCCCATGACAATCACTGCCAGGGTGAGCATGAGTGTGCCGATATGTTGGCGGATAGCGATCGCGCTAATACTAAATCCGCTCGCTTTCGTTTGCTGCATCTGTCTCGCTCTGCTTTAATTCAAAATTCCGAATTTAAAACTTAAAGTTAATTGTTCTTAGGGGCAGATTTTGGTTTTTCAGAAATAACTGAAATCCGCACATCTTGCCCATCTTTTAACGGCTTACCAGTTTGCACCACATAGGATTCTCCGGCTTGTAAGCCTGATAAAATTTCTACTTTGCTGTCGGCTCTTTCTCCTAGCGTCACGGTTCTAGCTGTAACTTTTGGTTGACCATCTGTGTTATTTATGACAAATACTGTACCGTTGCGATTTTGACTTGGGGTTTCTCTGTTGGTGGGAGAGGGCGGGGAAACCCCGCCGCTACGTTGTGTTTGTGCGTTTTGGGATGGGCTTGCCTCTCGTTGGTTGGCCTGAATCGCTGTTTGGGGTATGACTACTCGCTGTTGTGCGGTGCTTTGAAAATTCACCCGCGCTAGCAATCCGCTGCCAATTTTGCCATCAGTGTTGGGAATTTCCACCTCAACTGGTACCAAGCGAGCTGTTGTATCGGCGGCTGGGGAAATGCGTATTACTCGACCGGTGTATTTTTTATTTGGAAAGGCATCTAAACTGACTTCCACAGATTGTCCAAGTTGAATTTTTGCCAGTTCTAATTCCGAAACTTGAACGAAAACTTTCGCACGGCTAAAGTCACCTATTTTCAAGATTTCGTTCCCAGGTTGAACAAGATTGCCCGGTTCTGTGATTTTTTCTGTGATTACGCCGGCAATGGGAGATATCAGCTTTGCATAGGAACGGCGCTCTTTGGCTTCAGCAACTAATGCTTGTTGGGCAACTACTCTTCCTTGGGCAGCAGCGACAGCTTGCTGTTCTGTGCGGACTTGCTCGGTAGCTGCACGGAGAGCTTGAGTAGCAGTTCGCGCTTCTGTTTGTGATTGTTCGGCAATTTGTAGAGCGATCGCTCCTTCTTTTAATAGCTTCTGTTGCCGTTGTGAGTCTGCTTGTGCTTGTACTAATACTAGTCTTAATCGTTCTACTTCTGCACGGGCATTACTTACTTGAGTTTTTGCTCTTGCTACTTCTGATTGGCGAGCTGCTAGTTCTGCTTCTGCTTGCTTTAGTGCTGTTAATAATAAAGCATCATCTAATTGTCCGATGACTTGCCCGCCTTTGACGGCATTGCCTATATCTACATTTAATGCTAAAAGCCGTCCTTCAACTTGCGATCGCAACGAGACAACCCGAAATGCATTCGTAGTGCCTGTATACTCTGATTGTGGTCGCAGCAATTCTGTGCGGGCGATCGCTACATCTACTGCCGTTGCATTATTACCCTGTTCCTTACCACTACCACGCTCTTGTTGTGCGTCAGCTGACTCTTTGGGAAGTGAACCGCAACTCATCGTTAACAGTCCTATTCCTAACACGCAGGCAATTAATTTGATAGACGAGGATACGGGTGAATCGGGAGAAAGAGTTATCTGTTTACCTCCTTGTCTCCTTGTGTACTTATGCGACATATTTCTGTCCAAAATCCAATTTTTTTGCTATATGGGGCGGTTTTAAGCTCAGACAGCCGTTTATCACTTATAAAAAAACGCAAGAAAGCATAAGTCTGCTATCGTACTTGATTTTGTATGAGAAATCACTGTTTTCGACAAAATAATGTCTTTATTAATACATGTTTTTATTTAAACTAGAAAAAATAGATTCGATTGGGAATTTATGCATTTACTGGCTAATTATAAATATTTTTTAACTTAGCTTTACTCTGCCCCTAGTTAGAAAACTCTAACTACTGATTCGTGACTTTTTTCACTTCTATCTTTCGGCTTAAACTACTAGAAAATTTTTATTTCTCGCGTTGTAGCGAAACTATCAGTAATTCTCGGATAATAGTGTTTAAATTAAGAAAAGTAAACAAGTTAGATATTTAGCACAGACATAATGTAGTTGTCTGGACACCTGATTGTATATTGACATTGCGTGAGGAAGGCAACCTGTGACATCACCCCTATATTTTGCACAAACTGCTGAAGAATCCCAGATTACAGAGTTTTTTACCGAATCAGTGGGACAGTGGCGTTCTGAACGGCGCTATTATACTCTCCCGGAGGGAGAAACAAAGGAGATGGTGAGTATAATTACCATCCGTTTTTTAGAGCCTGGATGTGACGAGTTGCAAAAACTAGCTAAGATGCATAATTTGCCAGATATCGCAAGTTTAATTTGCGGTACGCACGTCAGTTGGGATACAGATTCAGTGACGGGAAAAAAGGAATCTAAAGGTTCAACGTTGTTTGGTGCTTTAGGAAGTACTTTATATCGCGATCGCGGTTTTGCCACATCCAAACCAGTTACCGCGCAATATTATTTCCCCAACCCGAAAACTTTATGTTTGCGAACCGAGTACAATAATTCAGTATTCGAGGAAGAGTTAAAGCTAATTGGTGAAAAATACCGCACCCGTCAATCAATTATCTCTCGTGCAGGTGAACAATTGATGATTGGGCAGTATTTAGAAAAAAGAATTGATTAACGTCGTAGTGACGACTGAAGTCGTCATCTTGTAGAGACGTTCCGTCGGAACGTCTCTACTGGTGGTATGTTTAATCTTTGACATAAGCGATAAATCGCTTACTACGAAAAAATTAAGCGCTTGTAGCTTCAGATTGATTTAAGGCTGAACGCGCATTGAATGACAAACCTACGCGGGAAATGCCGGTGAATAGAACGCTGACACCGACAAGCGTACCAATCAACCAAGGTGCATTGAAAGGCCATTGGAACCAAATCATTGCGCCTAATATCAAAGTGATGATACCATCACCAAGTACCCAAGTCCAGTTTTGTTGCGGACGCAAGCGGAAGGCAAGGATTAGCTCAAATACACCTTCAGTTAACAAAAAGCTACCTAATAACAGAGTTAATGTGAGAATACCATTGAGAGGGTAAACAAACAGCATTATACCTGTAGCAATGTAAAGTCCGCTCAATAAAAGCTTCCAAACAAAGCCTCCTTGTTCGCGAGTTTGAGTAGCGTAGACAAGTTTGGTAAATCCTGAAGAAATGAGAATTAAAGCAAACCAAGTCTCTGCGAAAATCGTTGAGACAGCAGGTAAAGCGATCGCTATAATTCCTAAAACAATCAAAAGAACGCCAGTGACTAGCGATCCATTAATATTCTTTTTGACATCACCAGAAACGTTGGTTGTCATAAAATTTTTTCCCTTTGCTTTGTGTTGATACAATTAGGCTAGGGAATTTTTACATAACTTACGACAACCCTAAGATATACGTCATTTAGTTGATGTAGGGTGCGTTACTACGTTAACGCACCCTACTACAATATGTGTGAATTGTTCAAAGGCACTCAAGGCAATTCTAGTTGTAATTCAAAACCTGGTAAAACCTCTTCACCTGAAAGCAGTGCTGGAAGTTGAACTATTTCTACAGGTTGATTTTGTCGATAAATCTCCACTTGCCGATCTTGAAAATTAATCAACCAACCTAAACGCAAGCCATTTTCTACGTATTCTTGCATTTTATCTTGCAGACGTTGGAGGCGGTCAGTTTCCGAACGCAGTTCTATG
>NZ_JBPAOH010000119.1:0-24598 GCF_050875635.1 Tolypothrix sp. VBCCA 56010 | reverse complement strand
GGGATGGGGAGAGGGGGACAAGGGGAGTATTATCCAAAAATTCTCCTTGTCTCCTTGTCTCCTTGTCTCCTTGTCTCCTTGTCTCCTTGTCCTCCTTGTCCTCCTTGTCCTCCTTGTCCCCCACTCCCCCACTCCCCCACTCCCCACTCCCCACTCCCCACTCCCCATTCCCCACTCCACAAAGCGTTATGGAAACAAAAACTGCCAAACTTATTGATGGTAAAGCAATAGCAGCAAAAATTCAGACAGAACTTTCTGCTGTGATTAGAGAATTACAACCCCAAATTGGACGCCCCCCAGGTTTAGCAGTGCTGATGGTTGGTGATAACCCAGGTTCTGCGGCTTATGTACGCGGCAAAGAACGCGCTTGCGCCAATGTGGGGATTGCCTCTTTTGGGAGGCATTTTCCCACCGAAACCACCCAAGCCGAACTAGAATCGGTTATTGCTGCACTCAACTGTGATGAACGAGTCGATGGCATTCTCGTACAACTTCCTTTACCAGATCATTTGGATGCTGTGACTTTACTACATCAAATTGATCCCGACAAAGATGTTGATGGACTGCACCCGGTTAATTTGGGGCGACTGGTGCGGGGAGAACCTGGTTTACGCAGTTGCACTCCATATGGAGTTATGCGGCTGTTGCAGGAATATGAAATTCCTTTGAAGGGAAAACAAGCGGTGGTGCTGGGACGCAGTATTTTGGTGGGTAAACCAATGGCGTTGATGCTTTTAGAAGCTGATGCGACAGTTACCATCGCTCATTCGCGATCGCATGACTTGAAAGCGATCGCTAATAATGCTGATATCCTCATTACAGCAGTAGGTCGTCCCAATCTCATCGACGCGCTTTTGATAAAACCGGGCGCTGTTGTGATAGATGTGGGAATAAATCGTGTCACCGATTCTAGTGGTAACAGTCGCTTAGTCGGCGATGTCAACTTTGACTCAGCCAAAAGCGTGGCAGGATTTATCACTCCTGTTCCTGGCGGTGTCGGTCCGATGACGGTCGCTATGTTGTTGCAAAATACAGTTTCTAGCTATTCTGTGCATCGGCGGTAGAGACGTTCCATTGTCACGTCTGTACTATGAGTTATGAGTTGTAGAGACGTTCCACACTCCCACGTCTGTACCAGGAGTTATGAGTTATAAATTTTTAATTCTTAACTTCTAACTCCTAACTCTTTTAGCTCCAAAGACCCGTAAAATTGTGACTTATATGACAAAAATTAAAAAATGTAAGGAATTTAAGGATGGTAGCAGCGCATAACCTTCACAAAACTCCTGAGTCAGCTAAGTTTGACCTATTAGCTTATCTAAAAGAGCGACAAAAGCTCTGTGAAACTGCTCTCGATAACGCAATTCCCATGCGTTATCCAGACAAGATTTATGAATCAATGCGCTACTCGCTGTTAGCTGGAGGTAAGCGTCTGCGTCCCATCCTTTGCCTTGCTACCTGTGAAATGACTGGTGGAACAATCGAAATGGCAATGCCAACGGCTTGTGCTTTGGAGATGATGCACACCATGTCGTTGATTCACGACGACCTGCCGGCGATGGATAATGATGATTATCGGCGCGGCAAGCTGACAAATCACAAAGTCTATGGCGAAAATATTGCGATTTTGGCTGGAGATGGCTTGTTGGCTTTTGCCTTTGAACATGTCGCCACTAGCACCCCGAATGTGCCACCAGAGCGAGTATTGCAAGTCATTGCCCGTTTGGGGCGTGCGCTGGGGGCAGCTGGCTTAGTTGGCGGTCAAGTGGTAGATTTAGAATCGGAAGGAAAGCCGGATATTTCACTAGAAACGCTGAATTTCATTCACAATCACAAAACAGCCGCTCTTTTAGAAGCTTGCGTCGCCTGTGGCGGAGTTTTGACTGGGGTTTCGTCTGAAGATTTGCAACGCCTGTCTCGTTATGCTCAAAATATTGGGCTGGCATTTCAGATTATCGATGATATTTTGGATATCACGGCGACGCAGGAACAATTGGGCAAAACCGCTGGTAAAGACCAAAAAGCCAACAAAGTGACTTATCCCAAGCTTTGGGGGTTGGAGGAATCGCGTAGTAAGGCTGAAGAGCTAATTGAAGCAGCTTGTGTGGAATTAGATTCATTTGGTGAGAAAGCGAAACCGCTAATTGCGATCGCTCAATATATCATCAATCGCGATCGCTAGTTCTATCCCCAAAGCAAATTAAAAATTAAAAATTAAAATTACTTAATTTTTAATTTTTAATTAAAGCGCAAAAACAATATATTTTGGATTTTGTTCTTTCAAAAAGTGGCGATCGCACGAATTCTCTGCGGCTTATATCGTAGACGCAGGGCAGCTTGCTTTGAATGGCATCCAATTATATTGTCAGATGCCAGCATTCGCTTTTCGGCTTGAGCGAAATATTTCCCTAAATAACAACCCCTGCTAATATTTATTAACAAAGCTCAAAATACCATGCAGGACATAGGCGACATCTTAAACAACCGGGTGCTGCTAGTTGCCCTTATTGCTTGTTTAATTGCCCAAACATTAAAGCTCATAATTGAACTAGTCAAACATCGTAAAGTTAATGTTAGTGTTTTAGTCACCACTGGAGGAATGCCCAGCGCTCATTCCACTTTAGTTACAGCTTTAGCAGCCGGTGTGGGGCAAACTTTGGGTTGGGCATCTCCAGAGTTTGCACTCGCTGTAGTTTTTGCCATCATCGTCATGTACGATGCAGCAGGTGTTCGCCAAGCTGCCGGTAAGCAAGCTCGTATTCTCAATCAAATGATTGACGAATTGTTTCGCGAACATCCAGAATTTAACGAAGACCGTCTCAAAGAATTACTAGGACACACACCAGTTCAGGTGATAGTCGGTTCCGCTTTGGGCATAACCATTTCTTGGTTAGCTAGGTCTGCTTATTAAACTGGGGACTGGGGACTGGGGAGTGGTTAGTGGATAGTGGTTAGTGGTTAGTGGTTAGTGGTTAGTGGTTCTTTTTTACAACTAACAACCAACAACCAACAACCAACAACTATCAACTAACAACTAACAACTATCAACTAACAACCAACAACCAACAAATAACTACTATAACCGCACAACTGAACGCAGTAGCAACACCTTTCGGCTGTCTACTAAATAGGTGGAAAAACCGCGATCGTTCAGCTTTTGCAATGTGTTGTATGCTTCCTTTTGGTTAGTGGTGTAAACTGCTAGCAAGTAAGGGCGTTGTCCATAAGAAACAAAACCTACGTCACCTTCTACGATTTGTTGGAGTTGAGTCGCCAATTCTGGACGGTTGAAATAATCCACCAAGACGGCATAACCTGTTCCTAGTGATTGCGGATTATAGCTTACTGCTTGAGAACGAGGCTGCTGTACGTTTGTTGTTGTTGTTGTCGTTGTCGTCGTCGGTCGAGTGGTGATAATAGCAGACAAGCCGACAATACTGTTAACATACCTTGCCCAACGATTGGCATCGTCAATCTTGTTAAACCCGCCGATGCGAGTTACTGTATCGTTGAGATATCTACAGGTAGTGGTTTTTAGTTCAGTGGGCAAAGCGCGACGCAACTGAGTTTGATTATCTTGTGTGGGGCTGACTACCAATAAAAGATACTCACCCGCAGTTGGTGGTTGACAAACAGGAATGTTTTTTTGAGCGGTGACAGAACTGATTTTCCCACCAATCAAACTGGCGATCGCTAACACCAAAGCACTTGATAAAGTCGTAATACGCATCACAATTTGATACATAATTAAATTTTCTAAATTTTTTCCAAAGATTCCCTAAAAATATGTTTTGTTCCTTTTTTGGGGCAAGTATCAGACCTGCCCCTATGCAGGCGATCGCAGCGGAAAGTTTGAGCGGAGGTTTCCTCCGATCAAAGCTTTCCAAGACAACTGAGCGCTATATTATATCAAGAAACGTTGGCAATCGATGCTAAAGCTTCAGGAATCGTAAGAGAAGGTGACTGAAACTCCCCTGTAATCACATACTCCAATCGCAGTTTTAACCAGGTAATAAATTGGGAATTTGTCGAAATAATTGCTGCGGCTGGTTGGGGACACTTCTGTTTGATTTGTGCCATTTCCTTAGATTCTAGAAAAGCTGGTTGCTTAACTAACCAAAAATCAATTTCCTTTTCTTGTTCGTGGTAGTGACGAGTGCGTTCTTTGAGAACTTCCGCGATTGGTTCTTCTTGTGTGAGAAAGCGTTCGCTTGCCAATACGTAATAGTATGTTTGCATATTCATTCTTTGCTTGCTTGCTAAATTAGACCCCGTCCTTAAGGACGGGGACTCATTGATAAGGGCACAGTGTCAGCCACCATGCCCCTACTAATAAATTAGACCCCGTCCTTAAGGACAGGGACTCATTTAAACTTAAATTTTACCTGAGCAAAGCACTAAAAGGACAACGACTAGCTGGCGGTTCGCTAATTACTTGTTTTTCTCCCCAGTTCAAAAGTCGTTTGATTATACCTAAAAATGTTGGTTTCTCTTGCCCGTTTCCTTGTTTTTCGTTTGCTGTCAGCTTTGATGTAGTTGTTTTTCCACCTGCTGTCAGCTTGTCTAAAAACAAGGTGTTGTCAAAGTAGTGTTCCAAAGAAACTATCTTCAAATCATCGGTGACGCGGGCAATACTCATACCGATAACTTCCACCATTTCTCCAGTACCTGCAAAGTCTTTGTATGAACCGTTAAAATGTCCCCAATGCCGCCATTTAAATGTGACGTTTGGTGGTCCTGAAAAGACTTCTAGCAATTCCCAAGGAAATCCTTCCGGAAATGTTGTGTGAAAAATTTTGCCGGATGATTCAAAGTCTTCTTCAGAAGCTTTGTAATGTTGTGAATCAGCCATGAACAAATTGTAAGTACCAGCAACTCCTAATTCTGCGGCTGTATACTCTACTCCACCATTGGTAGTGACGCGGAACTTGTCACTCACAACCGACAACCACTGTTGCGGGTCGCTTTTGAATGATGCTTCCATCTCGAAGGTTCTGACCAAGTTTTGCACGATCGCTTCTAGTGTACCTTCAAGGTGATTGCATATACTTTCTTGAGCGAGATTTTCTTTTGACCGCGAATAATCTGGTGGCGTTTGATAACGCCACTCTGCATCAGTGCTTTGTGCAATTACTGTATCTCTATCTTGCACCCAAAGCGGAAGGCTGTTAGATTGTGTTGCGCTCATAGAAGTCTTGGTTTAAGATTTGACTCAAGTTTTGCGTTAGTTCGATTTAGTCAGAAGACCGCAGCGCTTGATAACCACGCCACGACTAAAAGCTTTACTTTTAGATCATCCCTCAAAAGGAATATTTTTAACAATTAATTTAATAAAGTGTAAACGATCGCTTCAAAGTCTTCTATCGAACTTCTATTTTGTCGTCGCAGCAACATCCCCTAAACATGTTCGCTTCTAAAGATTCCCCCGCATAGCTTGTTTCATCTCGCGGACTGCTCTTTCTATACCAACTAAAGCTGCCCGACTGATGATAGTATGACCAATATTCAGCTCTTCCATTCCTGGAAGACAAGCCACAGGATAAACATTCCAGTAAGTCAGTCCATGACCGGCATTCACTCGCAATCCGGATTTAATCGCTTGTTCGCACCCCGATGCTAACAAAGCTAATTCTTGCTGACGAGTTGTTTCATTTTTCGCTTCTGCATATTGCCCGGTGTGCAGTTCAATAAATTTTGCTTGTACCTTGACAGAAGCTTCAATTTGTGCTGGCTCGGCATCAATAAAGAGACTAACTGGGATAGCAGCGTTTTGCAACTTATCAACAATCTCACCAATTCTAGCAATTTGACCGACGATATCGAGACCGCCTTCGGTAGTGACTTCTTGGCGTTTTTCGGGTACTAAAGTGACATAATCGGGTTTGATATCGAGAGCGATCGCTAACATTTCTTCAGTAGCTGCCATTTCTAGATTAAGATGCGATCGTACCGTTTGCCGCAACAAGCGCACATCCCGATCTTGAATATGGCGTCTATCTTCGCGCAAATGTACAGTAATTCCATCAGCACCTGCTAATTCTGCCAGTACTGCCGCTGCTACAGGGTCTGGTTCCACCGTTTGTCGCGCTTGACGAATAGTAGCGATGTGGTCAATATTTACGCCGAGTGTAGCCACCCTAATTTCTCCCGTTTGCATCCTCAGGTTTTGATTTTAGCCCAAATCGAGGTTGGGGAGTGAGCGATCGCCTGACTAACTTTCCGAATTTATAATAATATGTAAACTTATCATCAGAGGCGATATGCTTTTAGAACTGCAACAAATTATCGTCAAACCTGGTCAACAAACATTACTCAAAGACATTAGTTGGCAGCAGTTAGAAAATATTCTTGAAGAAATGGGAGAAAAGCGTGCTGCACGTATTTCTTATAGTCATGGCTGGTTAGAAATTATGGTTCCTCTACCCGAACACGAAAAAGATAAAGAAAATATTGGTGATTTGGTCAAATTTTTATTAGAAAAACTTCAAATTGATTTTGAAGCTTTTGGTTCCACAACCTTAAAAAATGAATCAATGCGGCAAGCAGTAGAACCAGATACCTGTTTTTATATTCAAAACCAAGTTGCTGTGATTGGAAAAAATCGCCTTGATTTAACTATAGATCCACCACCCGATTTAGCAATCGAAATTGATATTACCTCTCGCACACGTTTTGATAATTATGAGCTTTTAGGAGTTCCTGAACTTTGGCGATATACACAACAAGGTTTAGAAATTTACTTGCTACAGGGAAAATATATAAAATCTGAATCGAGTCCTAACTTTCCGGATATCCCAATTATTGGATTAGTTCATGAATATGTTCAGCAGTGTTTAATTTTTGGGAGAAGTCAAACTACTCGTAACTTGAGAACTTGGATTGCTAATAATTTATAAAAATAATTTTAGGTATATTCAATAAACATGAGCGCGAAGATACCCGACTTCTTAAAGAAGTCAGGTATCTGAAATCAAAACTACTTATGTTCCACATTGCTTGATTGCAAAGCCAATATTATTTTCTACCTTAATTCCACAAGAATAAGATATATCTCCGCCATTATTACCGCGATTTCTTTCAATAAAATTATCGATACCACCATTACTAGCTCTAGCTAAAATTCCATTACTTAACGTGTTATTCTCTATCTTGACATTATCCATTCTATTTCTGCTTCCATTCGTATCAGCATTAACATAAATTGCTGGAGTATTGGTAATATTAGTTAATATTTTGTTCCCTGTAATCAACACATTCTTTACTTGAGGTACTTTGTAAATACCGATATAAGAATTACCCGTATTATTGCTAATTTTCACGCCATTAACGCTAGTTCCTCCACAACATTCTTGAATCAGAATACCTTCTCCATCAATGCTTTCGTAATCACCTCCCGCAATTTTATGACGGTAAACTTCATAATCATTACCGTCAATGGTGACATTCCAGCCAGACCAATCAATCGCGCGATTTTCAAAAGTGGCAGCGTTTTGAGGTTGTTTTGTGCCAGTGGGATCTATCCAAGCTTGCTTATTTTTTTCATCTTTGATTTGATTGTTTCTAATAATTAAATTATCTCCAGTTGCGTGAATAGCAACTCGCATAGTGTGATAAACCCAATTGTCCTGAATTACCAAACCTTTGCGAAAGAAGTTAGGAAAGCGATTTGGGTCATTAGGTAATTCTTTAGGTGAACTGAAGCGATTTAGGGAAATGCCGTAGTGGTCTGTATAGTTAAACTTAGCTTTTTCACCTTCGGGATACGTAACTGTTGAATTTCCCCGAAGTTGTTTTACTATATAATTTGGTTGGTTAAAATTATCGGTGACAGCATCATTGAGGCGATTGTTACTAATTAAAACGTTAGCAAAAGCTTGAATTTGTATATTAGCTGCAAACCTGTGAGAAAATCGCTGCCAAGGATTCTGAAATGATTCGGGTACGCGAGGTTCTGGAATAGCTACGTTATTACTTCTAACTCCAAATATAATAATATTTTGGTTAGTATTTCTCTCAGAATATTCTGGTGATGAAAAATCAATTGCCGCACGATTAATATCTACATTCACTACACCGATATTGCTATCTTTATTTAAGTTGGTTGTGAGGATTTTTTTAAAAGCTGTATTATTGGGTGTACCGCCACCAGAAAAACTCGGTTTATATTGAGGAAAAACTAACTTTGTGGCTGGATTGTATGAACTAGATTTAGCATCATTAACTGTAGGTGTGTCTCCACGGATAACTACACCATCCTTTAAGTAAATGTTATCTGCAAAATTGTAAGTTCCAGCCGGTAAATAGACTACACCTCCACCATTACTAGATGCAGCATCGCGTGCAGCATTAAAGCTAGCATCTATGGTAGAAGCGGAAAATTCTTTGATGTTGTAAATGCAATTCCATTTAATATTTTTAGTCCAATAAAAAGCGTTATCTTTATATTTTGCAACAATGGGATTGTCTTGAGGTGCATTGCTACGACTACCACATTTTGACGATTGGGTAATAGTTTGAATTGGTGTTTGAGAATCAGCAGTTTGATTAGGTGAAATTTGAGAATTACAGCTATTCAGAAAAATTATGATGACAGCGGTTAAGAAAAATTGGTAGAAGATTCGGAACTTTCGCCGCGCTTGTCGGATGGTAGCGATGTGGTTAATGTTGATATCGAGTTTAGGCAACCTTAGTTTCTCCCGTTTGCACAGTTCCCAGAACTTGATTTTACCGGAAATACTGGTTATGAGGGAAGTGAGGGAGCGATCGCCTTTCCCAATAGCCAAGATTAACGTTAATAATTGCTCGGCTGTAATAATCTTATAGACCACAGCTTATAATTCTAGACATGTATGCTTCGCGATCGCCGCTTCCCTGCCAATTGACAACCCAAGGAAGTTGTCCTTTAGGAGCGCTAAGAGAAAAGTTGGTAACAAAAACAAAAACAGGAACTCTCCCATTTTTCCCATTTTCTTTCTCCTCTCCCCACCCAACACGGATCATAAACTTACCAAGACGACCGTTCACCTCGCTTGACTCCCAGATACTTCTCTGAACACTAAAGCCGAAGTGGTGGTTGCTATATTTTGTCCAAAGACTATCTATGGTACGTAAGTCTTCACAAGGGAACTTTTGATAGTCTTCTGCTTTAAGGCTGCGTTCGTTCCATTTACCTGCCACTTCCCACATTCTCTGAGCAGTTTCAACGTCAGCGTCTTGCCATCTCTGTTGTGATAAGAGAGATTCAAGCTGAGTATAGCGCGGGTTAGAAAATTTCTGCTCGTAAATTTGAAACCCTGCCAACCCAATTAGAAAAATTGCGCTACCTGCAAGCAACTTATTTTTAGCTTGGGCAATCTTTGCAAACAGCGATCGAAAATTTGATGTAGATGGTTGAGCGTTGTTGGGTTCAGCGTGAATCGACGTAAGCTGCGGTGGTTCTTGATTGTTAAGAGTAAATTCTTTTTGAGGAATTCTTGCCTCAATTGCTGCTAAATCTTCATCTATGAGGTTTGTGTTTTGCTGTTGTGTAATTCGTGATGCCTGATTTTGGTTCGCTGACACAGTGCCATTAGATAACTGCGATTCCTCTTGTGGGTTTGCGGGTTGTTCCTCAACTTTACCCAAATGCGGCTTCTTTTTCATAATTGGGATAGAGTCACCCGAAATCCCAGCAAACTGAATCGCATTGCAAGCAATGTTAAAAGCAAACTCTATGCGCGAGTAAGTATCATATCGCGGATCGTAAGCTACTAAAGCGTCGTAAAAGCCAACGGCAAATTCGAGCGCGGCTTTATCACCGATCGCAGCATTCATGCCAATGACATAATCAATATGTTGAGCGATCGCCAAAGCTTGTTCTTCACTATAGCAAGCATTCAACACCACACACTCTACTTGCTTGGCGAACTGTCCGAAAAGTCCGGCAAGTGCAACTGAAGTGACTAACTTTTCTTTGCCGGTTTCATCTTCAAATGATAATCCTGTAGTTCCCGCACCATGTCCGGAAAAATGGATAATATTTGGGCGAAAATCTAACACCGCACGGCGCACATCTCGCGGACGTACTGCCCATTCTTGTTGCAAAATAAATTTATCACGTTGTTGCGAAAGCCGCAAACCTTCTTTAATGTCGCGCACTTCCTCATCCAAACGCAAACGTGATGTCTGTTTCGGGTTCGCAGCTAAAATTAAGATTTTCTTCGCCGGAGTGTTGCTATTCATTTTTGATTTCCGTAAAATCTGTGCTTTAATCATCCACTAACTATAAATAGTCTTTGAACCTCTCCAAATATGCATTTGACTTTTATCTCTAACTCGAAGCATTAGTATAAAAACGCAAACCAAACCTTAAAAAAAAGGGCGTTGCATAAATGCGGGATGAATTAGCGGCTGAAACTATTAATAGTTCGTTCAAAAAAGGGCTAAATTATCTTATGATTCAGCAACGCCAAAAAAAGTATAAAACGCAATACAGCACCACAGGCAAAGCTACCGCACTAAGTAACCAGGTAAAATACTTTCAGCAAGCCTAGGCAGATTATGATAGAAATTTCAGGCTTGATAGGAAAGGCGATAATCCCTCATGACTACCGAAAACAATCTAGCCGTTGTGGACTGGGAATCCCATAAGCCACCTACAGATTTAATTTTTGATGATGGTGAACCCTTGGAATCAAATAGACACCGTATTGCGATGAATATCCTGATTCGGTCATTGCAGCAAGCTTGGGCTGACCGCAATGATTATTTTACCGGGGGCAATATGTTTATTTACTACAGCAGCACCCAGGTTCGTAACCGTGATTTCCGGGGTCCAGATTTTTTTGCTGTCCTCAATGTTGACGGCAATAACTCAAGACAAGGCTGGGTAGTGTGGGAAGAAAATGGTCGTTATCCGGATGTAATTGTGGAATTAATGTCACCATCTACCGCAGCAATAGACAAGGGTATTAAGAAAAACCTTTACGAACAAACTTTTCATACCTCAGATTATTTTGTCTACGACCCCTTTGACCCTAATTCTTTGCAAGGATGGCATTTAGATGATAATCAACAATACCAGTCTTTGACCCCGAATGAGCGCAGTAGGCTATGGTGTAGACGTTTAGGTTTATGGTTGGGGACTTGGGAAGGAACAATAGATAGAGAAACAGCGGTATGGTTGCGGTTTTACGATGTGGCTGGCAATCTGGTTTTGTTACCAGAGGAGGCTGCAATTGCACAAGCGGATGCAGCAGTTGCACGAGAGGAGGAAGCAATTGCACAAGCGGATGCAGCAATTGCACGAGAGGAGGAAGCAATTGCACGAGAGGAGGAAGCAATTGCACGAGCCGAACGTTTAGCAGCTAAATTAAGAGAGTTGGGGGAAAATCCAGATGTGTTCTGAGGGATTTTTGCTACAGTTTTGCGTTGTACCTTAAGGTGGAAGCGGCACAAACTCATATTTGTCGAAGAGTGCGATCGCCGTTGGGCATAACCCTTCTCGTAGAGTAGAAGGATATTCAGTGCGATCGCTCTTAAACATCTTCAAAACTAACGTTGAAGCGGCACAAATTCATATTTGTCAGTACCAGGTTTTTGTTGAACTTGAACTAAGAAGATGGAATTATTTGTGCGATCGCCTGATGGTAAAAACTGAATCTTTCCTGTAGCACCATCAACTGAAAAATCGGCACTGTGCAGCGTCTTTTGTAGTTCTTTACGGGTGTTGCTTTTTTGCAAACCTGCAATGATTGCCTTGGTTGCATCATAAGATGTCGCTGTTCGCCAGTTCACCCTAGCTTTCCATAATTTTTCAGAATTATTGACAAACTTTGAGTTGGAAGCATTACCAATATGCCAGGGAATTGCTACTACCATCCCCTCAGCTTGCTTTCCCAAAGAGTCTAAAGTCTTTTGTCCGAAAATATTATCTCCTCCCAGTATACCTAACCTGCGATCATTCGCCTTAATTACTTCGTAAGCTTTCTCTAGTGTTTCTGAATTCGGGGCTAACATCAACACTTCTGCACCTTTAATCGCCTCATTTACAGCAGTCTTTTCATTAAAATTGCTCTTAGATAAGTCAAATTCCAATATGTTTAATACGTTACTCTGTTTTTTAACAGCCTTAACAAATTCATCCTTTAGCGATTTGCTATAATCACTGCCAAAAACAAAGAAAACCGCTGGTTTTTTTTTATGCAAATTTCTCACCATGTAATTAGCTAATTTTTCCGCTGCTTGTTCATCACTAGGAACTGTGCGAAAAACATAGGAGCTAAACTTAGAAATTCTAACAGAAGTGCTAGTAGGAGAAATAGCTACAAGTTCTTCACCGTTATAGACGGTCCCTGCTTCTAGAGTAGCATTGCTAGAAGCAGAACCTACTACACCTAAGACTTGCGGATCTCCGACTAAGGCTTTCGCAATTTTTGTAGGAGTGCCTGGTTTCTCATCATCATTGGCGATCGCTACTTGCAATAGCTTGCCATTAATGCCGTTATTGCTGTTTACTTCATCTTGAGCTTGAGCTACACCGCGCAGTATCTCTTCTGCTAAATCTGGGTCGGTATCAATAGGTACGCTCACAGCAATTTTCAGCCAATTTCCTTCTTGACGAGCTTTAGCATTGTTCAAGTAAATCAATGCTTCTGGATCATTAGGATTCTTTTTTAAAGATGATTTGAAATTATTAAAAGCATCCTCATGTTTGCCGGATGCGAATGCCTGAGTTCCAGCTTGTTTACAGGAGTTGGTATCTCCTGTTTTTAAAATTTGTTCACCATAACTAATCTCTAATTCATTTTTTTGGTTATTTTTCACATTCGGGACTTTTACATTATTTTGGCACTCTTCAGAGGTACTTAGAGGGATTGTTATTTTTGAGAAATAGCTTTTAAACATTATGCCTGTTCCAAAGCATACTACTGCCACGACAAAAAAAATTATAAATTGCATAAATTTTTCCTTAGCAGTTATCTTTTTAAATTTTTCCTTTGTTTTTGTAGTTTGTAAGTTTGCAATTATAGGAGCTTCAATTAGGGCTATATTTTCATCTGTAAATCCTAAAACTTTCTGAAAACGTTTCAATTGTTCACGAGTTTTCTCTTTAATAGGATACTCACGCTTAATTTCTTTAATAAATCTTTGTTCATATAGCTTCAATTTTCTCTGGTACTCTCGGTAAGGTTCTAAAACCTTATCCTCGATTGCCGCAGTTTCCTCAGATGTTAGTCCTAGGTGATGTCGTAACTCATCTAACACATCGCGCCCAGCATCAGAAATGCGACCATCACCTGCACTTGTCAAATACTCAACTTCTCGACGATATATTAGCTGTGGGTTGTCACTGGGTGCTTTAGCAAGCAGAATCTTAAAGCCTTCTCTAATTGCATATATTTCTGGTTTCATTGCTGGAGCAACTTCTTGAACCCTGCTTTTGGCATATTCATGCAATTCATCAACTGAAATCCAACCATCTTCATCTCGATCTGCTGCACCAGTCTTTAGTCCATCAACTATATAATAGGTGTAAGTTGAGGTATCTGCCCCTTGTTGTTCAAATGAAAATTGGGTGGAAGTCGAAGATGTGAGAACAGCTCGCCCTTCGCCACCCAACTGGTTTTTAACATCTACAAAACCATCATCTCTGGCTAACATACCCTCAGCAAACGCACCACTAAAGCAACAATCAAGAATCACTACTTGGTGCTTAGAGCGGCTAGTGGTCATGAACCTATGTACAGAACTAGCAGCTACTGCGGTTGTCTCAAAAAGTCTCCCCTGTAAATTTTTGCGGGTGTTGCGAGCAGCAAAATAAAGCCTACCGCCCTCATCTTTAATGCCATGACCAGAGAAAAATAACAGCACGAGGTCATCTTTTTGACGACCATCAAATAAAATTTCTATGGCTACCGCCATTTCATGTTGTTGAGGATTTACTAGTACTTTTACCTCATCAAAACCGCCAATTTCGGGGTTATGCAAAACTTGCCGCATTGCTTCAACATCATTTGTCGTCCCTGGCAATGAGTTAAGACCAGGCTCATACTCACTGACTGCAATTAGAAGTGCTACTTTCGCCATGTTGCTATTCTTTCTTGCTGATGAATTTCTCAGTTACCTGCGATAAACTTTTGAGCTTGTTCAATGGCGGCGGTTAACTCTTGCTGGCTGCTAGCTTTAACTTTCAACTTTTTCCCGTTAGCTTCAACTTCCAATTCAATGGTTTTGTTACCCAAGCGATCGCCCAAAAATCCGAGCAATTTCTTAAAGTTGCCAACACTTACCTCTGTCCGCAACACCCCCAGCAGAAAGCCACCAAAAGATTTTGCACCTTCAGGCATTTGTTCTGCTTGTACAAAATCAGCTTCTTCCCCAAACTCTTCTATCTCTCGCCGCAGATTTCGGGTTAGTTTGTCTAATTCCTCATCATCTAAATCTAGATCTTTCAGGAAAATAGTCAGTTTTACTGTAGATTCGTCAATCATACTGATGCTTTAGGCGACTTTATATGCAATGTATGATTATTATACGCATTTCCACTAGAAAATTTTCGACAGACTTTATACTCTATTCAAAGAAAATAAATTATCTCGTAATTTCTTCCTAACTCGAAGCACTAGTATAAAAACGCAAAGCAAATCGCCAAAAATAAGTAGAAAACGCAAACAGTCCCACTGCCAATCCTGCCGCACTTAGTACCCAACTGATTTCACCCCGACGCAGCATTGCCTCTGCTGGAATCGTAGTTAAAAAAGCTACTGGAACTACAAATGTAAAGAAAAAACGGTAAGCAGTCGGATATGCAACCATCGGATATCTTCCAGCTTCCAACAAACCGCGCAGCACTTCAGTAACGTTGTATATTTTCACAAACCAGATGCTAGTCGCACCCAGCATAAACCACAAGCTGTAAAGAATTATTAAGCCGAAAAACAGCGGTATGATACTAAGTAAATAGTCGTTTATTCGCAAGTTAAGTTTTGAACCTGCATAACCAATTATCAGGCTACCGAAAATTATATCCGGCATTCCCCAAGGTGATAGGGTATGGATAGAAAGCCAAAACTGACTGCGGATAGGTTTTAATAGTACAAAGTCTAGCGTACCTTCTTGCACGTGGCGGACAATGCGATTTAGGTTTGGGGCGAGAAAAGTTGCGGAAAAACCTTGCAGTAAAGTAAAAATTCCCAGAACTATTAAAGCAGCTTCCCATGACCAGCCGCCAAAGGTGTAGCCTGTACGGTAAAACAAGAATAGTCCGAATAAACTACCTACAAGATTCCCGACGCTGCTGAGGGTAGCGAGAAGAAAGTTGATGCGATACTCCATCTCCGCTGCTATGGCAGCACTCCAAAACAGTCTTAGTACTTTCAAATATCTTGACATTTTCAGATACCCAGCAATATATGAATATATTTTTTAGGATACAAAATAACTTTACTTAAACTTAATATTATTTTTCATGAAGAAAGAATTTATGAACGTTAAGATATTCTATGCCTATTGTTGAATACTAGAGATTTTATGCATTTTGATTTACCGCAGATAGTTAAATCACTTGGTTATTTTGGAGTATGGGCGATTGTTTTTGCGGAATCTGGGTTATTAATTGGATTTTTTCTACCCGGAGATAGTTTGCTATTTACTGCTGGATTTGTCGCATACACGAAACCGGAACTGCTAAATATCTGGGTTTTGATTTTTGGTGCTTTTGTTTGTGCAGTGTTTGGTGATAATGTCGGGTATGCTACTGGACATAGATTTGGACGCAGATTATTTCAAAAAGAGGATTCGTGGTTGTTTCATAAAAAGCATTTGGAAAAAACTCAATCTTTTTATGAAAAACACGGGAAGAAAACGCTGGTTTTAGCGCGGTTTGTGCCGATAGTGCGGACTTTTGCCCCGATTATTGCTGGTATTGGTGCGATGCACTACCGCACATTTATGTCTTATAACTTAATTGGTGGTTTTTTTTGGACATTCGGTATTACTTTGTTAGGGTATTTTTTAGGGAAATCATTGCCAGCCGAACAGGTGGATAAGTATTTGTTGCCGATTATTGGGTTGATTATTATTGTTTCTTTAATTCCGTCGGTTATTCATTTGATTCAAGAAAATAGAGGAAGTAAACATTAGGATTTTCTCACGCATTCGCCTTTAGGCGTTCCCGCAGGATAGCCGCAAAGTCGTCGCAAAGAAGGAAAGGGGGATTTTCTTACCTGGGGTAGTTGGCAAGTTTTTGCGGATGAGAGAAACTGAACAACCAGAGTGCAATTATACCGCTGATGACTTCATTTGACATTTTTCTGGAAGACTTTATTTTTCTGGTACTCTCGACGTGTTTTTTTGTGTTTGTGGGTTGGACGTGGAGACACTTAAAACCGATGAGTCTTCCGGAACCGCTTCCAGGATGGTTTAAAATCTGGTTTCGTACAGTGCAGGTGTTGGGAGCGCTGTTACCGCTGGTGGTTATGCTTTTATGGGGTGTAGTGTGGGGAAGCGATACCTACGGCACACTTCGCGATCGCACTTTAACTGTGCTTGTGTCATACTATCTCATGCTAGGGCTGCAAATTCTCTTTGAAAGTCTGACATTACGACAGTATAAATCGGTTGTCTGGGTAATGGTTCCTTATTTATATTTGCCTTATCGCATTTGGCAACTGTATGAGGGTTTAATATTTCTTGGTTCTGAAAGTCAATTGATGTGGGTACGCTATTTTTTGATTTTACAGATTATTGTCTGGACTGTAAATTATGCCTTAGATGTGTCTCAGCTACCAAGGTTGTTTCGCTGGGCTGTACAAGATAATTCTGAAGTAGTTGTTGTAGAGCGATAATAATAAAAGTAAAATCTGATAGTTTTTGGAGTGAGTCATGCTGAAAAAACTCATCCTAGAAAATTGGAAAAGTTTTCGTTATGCAGAATTACCAATTGACCCATTAACTGTTCTTATTGGTACAAATGCCAGTGGAAAATCTAATGTAGTTGAAGCTTTGGAATTTTTACAAAGAATAGTTAGAGGTAAAGATATTGAGGCTGCTTTAGCAGGAGATAAAACATTTCCATCTATTCGAGGTGGTGTAGAGTGGGCTGCCCTTCAACCTAAAACTCAATTTACATTAAAGGCACTAGTTCAAGGTAAAGATGATATAACTGATTATCTCTACAGTATCACAGTACAAACAAAACCATTTATTCAGGTTTTGGATGAATATATTACTCGCCAAAAAAACACTGTTCCTAATCCGCAAAAAAATCATCAAAATTACTTGCTTAGATTTGCTTTAGGCTCAAATGGAATACCAAGTATTTCCGCAATCTTTACAAATGAAAAAACCAAAATTCCTTTAACAAAAAATTTTCACCATCGAGGGTCAATCTTAAATGATTTAAGAGTCATTAATTTTTCCGAACACATAAGCAATGAAATCAATACAGTTATTCAGTCTATCGAAAATATTTTTGTTCTAAATCCAATTTCTTCTAAAATGCGGGATTATTCCCGACTTTCTGAGAGTATTGAAAGTGATGCATCCAATATTGCTGGTGTACTAGCAGGATTGCCGGATGCAGAAAAATCTAATGTAGAATTAACTCTATCTACATACGTGAAAGATTTACCTGAAAAAGATATTCAAAGAATTTGGGCAGAAAAGGTAGGCAGATTTGGTACAGATGCTATGCTTTACTGTGAAGAACTGTGGAAACCCGGTCACATCACAGAAATTGATGCTAGAAGTATGTCGGATGGAACTTTAAGATTTCTAGCAATTCTTACAGCGCTACTTACTCGACCAGAAAATAGTCAACTAATAATTGAAGAAATAGACAATGGTCTTCATCCCTCTCGTGCAGAATTACTGGTAAGAATGCTGCGGGAGATTGCCAATAAAAGAAATATTGATATATTATTTACCACCCATAATCCAGCTTTGCTTGATGCTTTTGGACCAGAGATAGTACCATTTGTCGTTGTCGCACATCGCACGGAAACTGGAGAAAGTCAGTTAACGGTAGTAGAAGATATTGAGAATTTTCCCAAGCTGTTTGCATCAGCTTCTTTGGGTAAACTGACAACAACCGGCGCGATTGAAAGAAGTCTTTCTCGTAACGAGTAATTAGAAGCATGAGAAAGGTTCTGATTATAGACACATGCCTTCTCTGCGTTTGGTTGAAAGTTCCAGGAATGGAAAGTTGCGGTTCTGACAATGATGTGTGGGATTTTCAGCGTGTCAATCAGAAAATACAAGCAGAAATCGCTATATCTACAATTTTGGTGCTTCCCTTAGCCGTGGTTGTGGAAACTGGTAATCATATTGCACAAGCTAAAGCAAAACAGTATGAAACGGCTCAAGAATTTGCCAAAATTATGACTTTTGCCGCAGATGAAACAACTCCTTGGGCTGCTTTTGGTGAACAAATTGTGCTTTGGGAAGGAGAACAATTAAAAAAGTTAGCGGCTGAATTCCCTGAAAATGCCAAACAAAAGACTTCTATGGGCGATGCCAGTATTGTAAACTTGGGTAAACATTATCAGCAAAAAAGCTTCCATGTCGAGTTTTTAACTGCTGACGAAGGTCTAAAGGCGCAGGAACCACCTTTGCCAGTTACACCTACAAGACGTAGCGATCGCAGAAGATGAATAAACTTTGAGAAATCTACTTTCTAAACTAACAACAGGTTATCATCAAATACTGTGGAATTTCCGTGCGTATAACTAGGCATCTATGACTGCTTCTCACTCTGCAACCCCATCCACCAAACCCGATGCCAGTACATTTATCTCTGACCATCGAGCGGTCGATCGCACTAAGCTCAGTCAAATGTACCAGCATTATATCGAAACCAAGGAAAAGTATCCTCACGCGATGTTGCTGTATCGGGTCGGAGATTTCTTTGAATGTTACTTTGAAGATGCGGTGACGCTAGCGCAGCAGTTAGAACTTGTGCTGACGAGCAAGCAAGCTGGAGAACAAGGACGTGTAGCAATGTCTGGTGTACCGCATCACTCTTGGGAACGCTACGCTACGCTGCTGGTGGAAAAAGGCTACGCTGTGGTAATTTGCGACCAAGTGGAAGATGCTGCGGAAGCTGCTGGGAGGTTGGTACGTCGCGAAATTACCCGCATCCTCACTCCCGGTACTTTGCTAGAAGATGGAATGCTAAAAGCAAGTCGCAATAATTACCTTGCGGCTGTGGTAATTGCTGGGGAACATTGGGGTTTGGCTTACGCAGATATATCTACAGGCGAATTTCTCACGACGCAAGCCAGTAATTTAGAACATCTGACACAAGAGTTAATGCGCTTGCAACCTTCGGAAGTGCTAATTCCGACGAATGCGCCAGATTTAGGTAGTTTGCTGCGTCCTGGGGAAAAATCCGAACATCTGCCGGAATGCTTGCCTGCATCGTTTTGTTATGCTTTGCGATCGCAAGTTCCATTTTCTCAAGGTGAAGCCAGAGCAAAATTATTGCAGAAATTCAAAGTGCGATCGCTTGAAGGTTTGGGTTGCGATCGCCTTCCCCTCGCTGTTCGCGCTGCTGGCGGTCTTTTAGAATACCTGGAAGATACTCAAAAAGACCATCCGGTTTTTCTCCAAGCTTTACGCACATATACAATTACTGATTATTTAATTGTTGACAATCAAACTCGCCGCAACCTAGAAATTACGCAAACTGTTCGCGATGGCACTTTTCACGGTTCTTTGCTTTGGGCGTTAGATAGAACCAGTACGGCAATGGGTGGACGTGCTTTGAGAAGATGGTTGTTGCAACCGCTACTCGATATTAAAGGCATTCGAGCGCGGCAAGATACGATCGCAGAGTTAATCGAAAATACACCTCTGCGTCAAGACTTGCGGCAATTGTTACGTCAAATTTATGACTTGGAACGATTGACTGGACGCGCCGGTTCTGGTACGGCAAATGCGCGAGATTTGGTGGCTTTGGCTGATTCTTTGGCGCGTTTACCAGAATTAGCTAGCTTGGTGGCTGATACTCGTTCTCCCTTTTTGAAAGCTTTGCAGAAAGTGCCGCCTGTATTAGAAGAGTTGGCAGAAAAGTTACACGCAAATTTGGTGGAGTCACCGCCGATACATTTAACTGAAGGTGGGTTGATTCGCCAAGGTGTGAATTCTCTGTTGGATGAGAGAAAAATAACTGTGGAAGCAGACCAGCAATGGATTGCTAATTTGGAAGTTGACGAGAGAGCAAAGACGGGAATTCCGACTTTGAAGGTAGGATACAATAAGACCTTTGGATATTATATCAGTATTTCTCGCGCTAAAGCGGATTCTGTTCCGAGTAATTACATCCGCAAGCAAACGCTGACGAATGAGGAACGTTACATCACGCCGGAGTTGAAGGAACGAGAAGCAAGAATTCTCTCGGCGCGGGATGATTTAAATCAGTTGGAATATGAGATTTTTACGGCGTTGCGGGATGAGGTGGGAACACATGGCTCGGAAATTCGCATTCTTTCGCGTGCGGTAGCGGCAGCTGATGTGTTGTGCGGTTTGGCTGAGTTGGGGGTACATCAAGGTTATTGCCGTCCGGAGATGGTTGCGGGACGGGAGATTTTGGTTGTGGATGGGCGTCATCCGGTGGTGGAACAGTCTTTGCCTGCCGGGTTTTTTGTGCCGAATTCTACGCAGCTGGGAGGAACGAACCGCAGAGACGCAGAGGACGCAGAGGAGGAAGACAAGGGGACAAGGGGACAAGGGGGACAAGGGGGACAAGGGGGAATTTCTGCCTTGTCTTCTCCCACTCCCCCTCTCTCCCCGTCTCCCCATCCCGATTTAATCATTCTCACGGGTCCAAATGCGAGTGGTAAGAGTTGTTATTTGAGGCAGGTGGGCTTAATACAACTTATGGCACAAATTGGTAGTTTTGTGCCGGCTTCTTCTGCGAGGTTGGGGGTATGCGATCGCATTTTTACTCGTGTGGGTGCGGTGGATGATTTGGCGACGGGTCAATCTACTTTTATGGTAGAGATGAATGAAACGGCGAATATTCTCAATCATGCGACTGAGCGATCGCTTGTCTTGTTAGATGAAATTGGACGCGGTACGGCAACTTTTGACGGTCTTTCGATTGCTTGGGCTGTGGCGGAATATTTGGCGGTGGATATTCGAGCGCGAACGATTTTTGCTACACATTACCACGAATTGAATGAGTTGGCGGCAATGTTACCGAATGTTGCTAATTATCAGGTGACGGTGAAGGAGTTACCCGACCAGATTATCTTTTTGCATCAAGTTCAACCAGGAGGTGCTGATAAGTCTTATGGTATTGAAGCGGGAAGATTAGCGGGTTTACCTGCGGTGGTAATTCAACGCGCAAAACAAGTGATGGGGCAGATTGAAAAGCATAGTAAGATTGCGATGGGTTTGCAAAACTTGGATTAATGAAGGAGGGATATTAAGCTATATCTATATAACTGAAAAACTAAACTTTATTTAGTAGATAAGAAGGTAGCAACATGACTACAACCAAACAAATAGTTACCTTTGAGCAGTATTTGACTTATAACGATGGTACTGATACACGCTACGAACTTGAGCGAGGAGAATTAATACCAATGTCTCAACCCCGTGGAGGACATGGTGAAATCATGCACTTTTTGGAACGCTCATTTACAGCAGAAATCGAGCGACTGAAGTTAGATTGGGTTGCGTGTCGAGCTGCGATCGGTGTTAGAGTACCTCAAGTGGGTAGACGGGATACTTCTAGAGTTCCAGATGTGACAGTTTTACCTTTGTCACAGTGGAAAAATTTGAGAAATAGAGAAGCTGTAATTGAACTTAATGAAGAACCACCGCTATTAGTTGTAGAAGTTGTGAGTGCAGGAACTGAAAGTCGTGACCATCGCGCCAAAAGAGCGGAATACAATATCCTTGGTATCCCAGTTTATCTGCTGGTTGATTTTCTCGACTTCGACCAAAATGGCAAAGCAGTAGATAAGCGGGTAACAGTTCTAACTTTGGTTGAAGGCTTTTATGATGAAGCGGTTTATAGAGGAGAAGAAGTAATTCAAATTCCCACATTTTCTGAGTTGAAGCTGACTGCTAACCAAGTTATCAATGCTGGTGCATAGGTTACACTGTTATAATATTTATGATAAATTATGTCAGAATTAACAGAAATTTTACAACGCATTTCTACTTGGGTGCAACAATATCAACCAGAGAAAGATGGTAAAAAAATTCCTCTTTTAGCCCCTGGTTTAACGCACGAAGAAATTGAAAGTAAAGTTAAAGATTTGCCATTTCGTCTATCTGTGGAACTGTATGAACTTTATCAATGGCACAACGGAGGTTACAGTTGTTTTTTAGCAGCAGAAGAACAAGAATTTGTCAAGAAATCTTCCGAAAAAATCAAAGCTTTTTCTGCGCGTGAGATTGTTCATTTCATTTCTTTAGATGAAGCATTAAGCTACGCTATTTCGCGGGAAAGTAAAGCAGGAAAACACATATTTCCTATCTTTGCATGGCAAAATAACTCTGAATGTACGCTTCTAGACTCAGAACAGCGAGAAACTTCTCCAATTGTCGATAGTTCCACTCCCAGCGAAAAATTTATCAGCTTTCCGAGCATCACTAACATGATGCTGTATTATACAAGACTTCTGGAATCAAAATATCTCTGGATTTACTAAATACAAAAACTCTGCGTCACCTGCGTTTACCTTAAAAAAAAGCAATCAATAGCATTTATGACGCTTGTCAACTAGCGTAGGATAGTTGTTGATGATCAAGAGTCACTATAAACTCTATGATTGTAAGTAATTATTCCTAAAAAAATTACCTGATTAATGCTCCATTAAACTCTGTTGAATACTACCGATATCTGCCACTTCTACTGGCTTTCGCTGATTACGAGAATTTTGAAGAGCATCAGCAGATTTATTTTCAAAGCCCTGTGACATCAACCTGACTCCTGAGGATTTTTTGACAACAGCATTGAAGTCATCTCATTTGTCTTCCTCAGTTGTCAAGTACGTTTTTTACACTATTCTTTATGCCTATCTTCTTTGATTTGTCAAGCTCACATTATACCAAATTAGATGAGCTTATCCTGCGATCGATAGCAGAACAGATTACGCGACCATTCCTTTTTGTCCAAAGTCCAAATGAGTAGATAAGGGACATAAATAGAGCAGTTATATCCAGGTTGATTACCGAGCTATAACTTAAGTTTTTTGTGATGCTCCCATTTGTGTATAATATTTTCTTACTAGTGAGAAATCTCGGTTTCTCAGCCAGTGGTAGTGGGTTGAAAAAGTTTTAATAGTTTAGATAGGTGCTAGTAATGGAAAAAATCAGCGGGACTGCTGAAATTTCTCAGAAGTCTGAAAACTTTGGTATTGACTTAAAAAGCATATCTAAAGTTGATCGTGTACACTCTTTTGCAAAGCTATTAACTTATTTTGCTTTGGTAGTTTTTCTGAGTGTTGGAATTATTTTTCTTCAGGATTGGAAATTAATTCTTATACTGCAATTACTGTTGGGAATTACATTTGCTCATGGCTTAGAATTGCAACATGAGTGTCTTCATCACAATTTTTTCCACTCAAAGATATTAAACCGCTTTTTCGGTTTTCTGTTTGGTGTTCCAATGCTTGTTTCATACACCCATTACAGAGTTCAGCATCTACACCATCATAAATATTTAGGCACAGAAAAGAATGCTGAGATATTTGACTATGATGAGTCTTCACTAGAAAGCTTCAATAAACTCTTCGTTAGAGCCTGGAACTTTGCAAGAGTACCAACTTTTTTCTCGACATTATTTAACTTAATGAAAGGTAAATACCCAGAAGTTTTTTCTACTGACAAGGCGAAAAAGGATGTTTTAATGGAATATCTTGTGCTAGTCACAATTTTTCTAACAGTCTTTTCTATCAGCGTGTTTGACGTGTCCTTAATACCTCTCAAAATATGGTTTGTACCGTGGTTAGTTTTTGGCGAATTTTTCCATTTTCTTATAGAGTTACCGGAACATATATATTGCAAGAAGACGACAACAGATGTTTTCTTAAATACTCGTTCAATTGAAACTCATCCAATCATTAGTTACATTACAAACGGCAATAACTATCATGTTGAGCATCATCTCTATCCTAGTGTAGCGGTACATAATCTTGAGAAAGTTCATCATACCATTCGTCATAAGATTGAATACTTGAGTGTATCGTACTTCGATTTCTTTCTGGAAATATTTCAAAAAGCTACGAGTAATCGTTCTGTGACACCTTCCTAGTTTGAGAATTTGATCGTTTGATACTAGGACTAGCCCTTTCGAGATGAGCATATGTACTATCAAAGTTTTTGCGACATTTCAGACATCTACTGAGATGGAACAAAGAATCTATGCATTAAACTCCAAATTTTTGGATTGTAAATTAAGCGATTGCCTGAGTTAAAATACCAAAATTGGGTTAAAAACATTATTTTTTCATAGTACAAATGTTCCCCTTGAAAGGGCTGGTTCTAGATACTTAAATATGGACTAATTTAAATAAATATCTCCTGTAAGCACTCTCTAGTTTGCAGGTAGTTAAAATTTAAATCTACAAGTCTGATTTTTCAGTAATTATCCTTAAATTTT
>NZ_JBPAOH010000118.1:0-24904 GCF_050875635.1 Tolypothrix sp. VBCCA 56010 | reverse complement strand
TTCAAGGCTTTCTTTAATCTCGACTTGCAATCTTAAACCCATCACATTTAAACCAAACGCACCCTTGTTCTTAATTTAGCGCAGCTTCATGCAGAAATGGTATTATATTGTCTCTTAATTAGTTGGAAAAGTGCATTTTTGTTTTTTTTGTTAAAGTTCAAGGGAAAAATATATAAGTGCGATCGCATACATTCAAGACGGGCTTTTAGAAATTGCTATTATTAGCAAGCCATTTTTGTAAAAACTATTTTATGATTTATTTAAATGATAAGAATACTGATGAGTGGAAGCCAGAAAGCTGAAAGAGTAGATTCACTGATAATCAGGTAATAATTAGTTAGGTTGTGGTTTGATGCGATCGCTTTTTCCTCTGAAAATAAAGACAATAAGCGATATTTACTAAATGCTCCAAAATCATACAGTAAGCGGCTTTCATCCAAGTAAGGGTCTAGGTCTTTTTCATCTTTATACAAAGTTTACAAACAATGTCTATATTGAACTTTGTGTTATAGTAGTGCATATAAGGATTATTTTCGGTTGGGAATTCGTTTTAAAATTTTAAAAGGTCTCTCCGAATCTAACTCTCTACATTCTCTGGTTTGGGAGACAGCCAAATGTCAATTTACGTAGGTAACTTATCCTATCAGGTAACTGAAGAAGATCTTAAGCTTGCCTTTGCAGAATACGGAACTGTTAATCGAGTTCAGTTACCCACAGATCGCGAAACCGGTCGTCCTCGTGGCTTTGCATTCGTAGAAATGCAAACAGAAGCACAAGAGACAGCCGCAATTGAAGCACTCGATGGTGCCGAATGGATGGGACGCGATCTCAAAGTGAACAAGGCTAAACCCCGCGAAGAAAGACCCCGTGGTGGTGGTGGTAGCTGGGGAAATAACAGCCGTGGTGGTAATCGCCGCTATTAAGTCATTAAGTTAAAAACTTCAAATTTAAGAGTCTCCAGCAGATAAAGGCAAATGCTTGACTCTGCTGGAATATTTTATTTGTGCTATGACTTGTAACTATTGATTCACATATAGGAGGAACAAGGATGACGCAAGTAGTCTTAGGAGAAAACGAAGGAATTGAATCAGCTTTGCGAAGATTTAAGCGGGAAGTTTCTAAAGCAGGAATTTTCCAAGATATGCGAAAGAAGCGTCACTTTGAGACACCGTTAGAGAAAGAAAAGCGTAAAGCGATCGCAAGACACAAGCAACGTCGCAGACAACGTTCTCGCTTTAGGTAATATTTAAAGGTAAATAAGTGCATTTGGTAAATAAAACCAGCATCTCTTCATTACCCAATTAAAACGTCCTTTGTGGCTACTCTCTCTTCCATAAAGTGTCAATACTCGTCAAAGGACGGAAATGCCAAATTACAGGCGCTGGTTAAATTATTTTACCAGATTTACCTTGTTTCAAGAGGGCGCTAAGAAGTATAGCTAACCCTCTTATTTGATAAGTAGAGAGTATTCAATCTGTTATTTATTTTTAATCCCAGTTATTTCAGCAACTAACTCTGAGGCTTTACTCATTAATGTAGTGTCAATATCAACTTGATAATTCCCCTGTTGTAAAACCCCCATCACAACATCTTCTAAATCTGCATTTCCCTTTCTTGCACCCAAACCATTAATTGCACATTCAATTTGCCTGACGCCACAATTTAAAGCAATCAGCGAATTATTCACTGCCAAGCCTAAATCATCATGACAGTGAACTGAAACCACAGCTTCATCAATATTTGGCACGCGATTAAAAATCATTTGCAGAAGTTGCGAAAATTCTGATGGTGATGCCAAACCTAAACTATCAGGAATATTAATTGTAGTAGCACCGCTTTTGATTGCAGTTTCAATAGCTTGACACAAAAAATCAGGCTCACTTCTTAAAGCATCAAACGCACTCCATTCAATATCACCGCAGTAATTTCGTGCCAAAGATACACTATCTTTAATTGTTGCTAATACTTGTGTGCTGATAGATTGATTCTTAATATTTACCAAACTATAAGTATGAATTCTGCCTTGTTTGGCTGGTTTAATCGCTTCAGCAAGAGTGATTATTTCATGTTCATTTGCGCTTGCTAATCCGCAAATAATAGAGTTTTTAATGATTTGAGAAATCTGCAAAACTTCCTCAAAATCTTTTTGATAAGTCCCTGGATAACCAACTTCAATAATATCTATTCCCATGTTTTCCAACAGTTGGGAAATGCTGATTTTTTGTTGCAAATTCATTTTGACACCAGGAGTAAGTTCTCCATCACGCATGGTGGTGTCAAAAATTAGCACTTTGTTATTAGCTGATGACATATGTAGATTTCAGGTAAATGAAGTACATATATAAAACCCAAAACCTTGTAGAGACGTAGCACTGCTACGTCTCTACGTGTATTCGATATTTTGCAGCCTCTGCTTGCTGCATTTGGGCTTCAACGCGCCGGATATCCTCTTCAAGTTCAGCAAATACCTCTTCGCCGTCAATTCCTTCGCCTCGTTCTAGTTCTTCAATCCCTTCTCTAATTTTAGCTTTTAACTCTGCTAGACGCTGCTCTTGAAAGCGATCGCGTTCATCTAGCAATCTCAAAGCTTCACCAATCACTTCACTAACTGAGTTGTATTTACCACTATTAACCTTATCTTTAATAAACTGTTCTAACTCTAGAGTTAAGGATACATTCATGATTATTACCTCGTTAAAAGTACTTTAGATCCTAACTTTAGTTGGTGTCAGGTGATAAGGTCTAATTCGCAGCTGATTGCGCTTCTTGATAAATTATTTCTTGAAACTGAATTACGTCTTTTTGCGGATCGGCGTGGCTGACTTTCACTAATATCTGTTCGCCTAAATTTACCGATCGCTTAAAAGACATGGGCAATTGCAAGCCTAAATCTTCTAAAAGAATTAATGCTAAATTGCTATCTTCTCTCAACCACATCAAAACGGTAACTTGCCAAACTTGCTGGGGATGACGCCGCAAATATTCTAAAGCCCAATATCTATTAGTTTGTCTTTCCACCATCGTTAATTCTTGGGTGATGGCAGTCACTGTCATCATCACTTCTTTGAGTTGATCTGCTGTGAAAGGCAGAACTTCACCGCGCAGGTGTGCTTTTAGCTGAAAATGCGTAAGCAAGTCGCTGTAGCGACGGATCGGAGAAGTCGCTTGAGTGTAGGTATCTAATCCCAAACCGGCATGACGCAGCGGGTTGATGCTCATTTCACTTTTGGGCATACAGCGACGCATAGCGCAAGCGCGGACAAATCCGGCTGGTAGCTGAAGCAATTCTTGTTCGGGGGGCAATTCCGGCTGTGGCTGACCGCGAAAAGGCAGGGGAATGTTATTAGTTTTACCGTAGTGAGCAGCAACTTCACCGGCAAGAATCATCATTTCGGCTACGAGTTGGCGCGATTTGGAGTCATCTAATATGTCGATGCTGATTTCGTCGTTTTTGACTTTAATCATCGCTTCCGGCATGTTGATGCTGATTGCTCCTTGAGCATAGCGCCATTGTTTGCGTCTTGTTGCTCCGTTGGCGATCGCTTCGATTTCTGGTTCTGCTTCTACGCCCAACTCAAGCATTTCATCGACATCTTCGTAAGTCAGGCGATATGTGGGTTTAATTAAACTCGCATGTATGCTATAATTTTCTACTGCCCCAGCTTGATTTAAAATTATCCCAAAGCTGAGAGCGCAACACACCTTACCCTGAATTAGACTCATGGGTCCGGTTGCTAATAACTCTGGAAACATGGGAATCATTCCCGTAGGCAGATAAACTGTACTACCGCGCTTTCTGGCTTCTAGGTCTAGTTCATCTTCTGGCGCTAACCAGCGTGTGGGATCGGCGATATGCACCCACCAGCGTTCCCGTCCATCTGCAAGTCTTTCCCAACTCAGACCATCATCTATTTCAGTGGTGCTTTCATCATCAATTGTGTAGACTTTCAAATGTGTGAGATCCAGGCGATCGCTATCTAAGTCAGCCGGCGGAAAATCCAAACGCTGTTGCGCCACTTCTAATACCTTGCTAGGAAACTGAACCGGAATTGACGAACGACGTAGGAATAAGTTCTCATGAGGACTCCAGCAACCCAAATCAATTAACAGTTGAAAGGCTCCTTGGGGGGTAGCGGGACGCCCTAGCATGGTCATGGTTTCCAATACTGGAGCTGGGGGGGGATATGCGCGAGCCACAGTCTCATAATTTACACCCCCACGCACGATATCCGCAAGGAGAGCGGCATATTTTTCTACTGCTTCTATTCTATGGCGATCGTGCCGCCCCCACTCTACCGATTCACCTTTGAGCGCTTGTTCTACACGCTCTAAAAATTCCTGCTGTCCCTTCGCTCTGAGTGCTTCTACTTCTAACTGGTGTTTGCGTTCTGCAACAGCCGCAGCGCTTCTAGGTTCGTAAGCCTCTCCCTTTTGCTTGAAATACATTTTATCATCTGATAACAAGCAATGAGCCGCGTAACACAAAGTCGGATCTGAATCGGAAAACAGCAAATTCGCCATTTCCTTAGGAGTGACTGTTTCTCCATCCTCAACCAGTAATTCCCAAGCGATCTCCAAGCTTGATGGATCTAAATAATCCTTAACTTGTTCTTGAAAGCTTTTAATTTCTGTGGGCTTGTAGATTTGCCCGCTAACAGTGTAAGTAATTTGTCTTGGCGCGAGGCTGTGGGACTGACTGCGTTCATCTACCACAAACCAACGGGTTTTGCCGTCTGGTTTTTCTACTACACCCAGACGGCGATCGCCTTGAACTCTAAATTCAACTAGCGTCCCCTTCTCCACAATCGCATCTTTAGATTTTAGATTTTAGATTTGGGATTTTGGATTAAATAATTAGTATTAAATCCTAAATCCATTTATTTTAGATGTAAAAGCTTATTCTCACTTGGCTTACTTAGATTTTAGATTGTGGACTCAGTAACAATAGGCTACGTACACTATTAACGTAGTACCTCCTGACAATCCGTCTTTAAAAGCTTTGATCGGAGGAAACCTCCGCTCAAACTTTTCGCAAAATCTAAAATCCTTGGCTCCAAAATCGATTTAGCCTTCTGCATTGATGAAAGGCATCAATGCCACAATCCGGGAGCGTTTAATCGCTAATGTTAACTCTCGCTGTTGCTGAGAAGTCAGTCCGGTAATTCTACGTGGAAGTATTTTACCTCGCTCGGTGACGAATTTACGCAATAAATCGACATCTTTATAATCGATTGGTTCTCCAGGCTTAATCGGAGACAGACGACGGCGGAAATAACTCATGTTTTACTTGATTTCCTTGTGAACGGTATGTTTGTTGCAGTGGGTGCAGAACTTGCTCAGTTCTAGCCGATTGGTTGTGTTGCGACGGTTCTTAGTGCTGGTATAACGTGAAACACCAGCAGAACGCTTATCTGGATTTGACCGACACTCAGTACATTCCAGTGTCACAATTATGCGGACACCTTTACTTTTAGCCATAATCTTACAAACAGTAAAGCCTGAAGAGAATTAACACAAATAACTATTTTCTCACATTACGTCGTGTAATTTCAACTAATCGCTTGATTTTTATATCCAGCGAATAGCCTCGACGCGACGAAACTATGATAGTACCAGATACGCGATCGTGCAAAGCCTGACGCATCTGGGTATCTGATAACGCAGCCCCACAGTCTATTGCTAGAGGAATCACTAGCACTATAGCAGTCGGGTTTTTAATAATGTTGCCGAGGGCAATTGATATTAAAAGCGCACCAAAACAGATTATAGCTTCTCTTTTGAGAAGAGACTGCAAATCTGGAATTCTGCCTACTACTTGTCCATCTTGGACTTCTAGCAGCTTCATGTCGAAAGCCCAACGTCCTAGACTCTGCCCCTGATTGTTGTACACTACCACCACTCGCGTTATTCCCCAAGCGATCGCAAAAACTAGTATTTGCACAACTTGAATGCCAATTTCACCGCTACCGAATACCGAACTGAGTAACCAGACACCAAGGAAATCGATTCCCAATGCCATACCGCGTCGCCCGATGTCAACTTTGGGATAATGTTTTTGGGGTACTCGGTCGATAGTCATAAAAATAAATATTTATATTGAGGTTAAAAGTTGGCGTTGAACGCTCATCACTAAAAAATCAAAAGATAAAAGTAAAAAGGACGTGTATCTTTTCACTTAGAAAAATAACGCTAAAAGGCTTATATAACACGCTTGTTGTGAATTTATGCGAAATCCATGTTATGTTTTTTTTAGTGAATTTTTGACTCGAATTTTACCCATTTAATTAAATTGCCGAACTGCATCAACAATTGTACCAATGTTAGATATCAAGACTGCATCAACAATTGTACCAATGTTAGATATCAAGTTACCAATTCACGAAACTTTTCAGAGTACAGTTCAAGGTGAAGGATACTGGACTGGTTCTCTGGTAGACTTTATTCGCTTGTCTGGGTGTCCGGTGGGCTGCCCTTGGTGCGACACTGGTTATGCTGATGGTGGTGCCAAATTACCGCGAACTTACCGCTCTATCCACGAACTTTTAGCGGAGCTAAAATCTCCCAGAGTCGTAATCACTGGTGGAGAGCCATTCATTCAAAAGCATTTACCTGAATTGGTGCAAGCTCTCTTGGCAGCAGGCAAGGAAGTCAGTATTGAAACCTCTGGTGCTTTTTGGCAAGAAATCTCTCCTGCGGCTTGGATTACTTTATCTCCCAAGGAACACGTTAACCCTAGATACCCAGTCCAAAAGCAGTTTTGGAGTCGGACAAATGAAGTGAAGATAGTGATAGAAACTGGTACAGAAGTTGACTTCTACCAAGAACATCTATATGCTCAATCTAGCCTGCCTGTTTACTTGCAACCAGAATGGAACAATTCCGCAAAAACCCTACCTCTAATTTTACAATTGCTACAACAAAAACCTCACTACAGGCTTTCTTTGCAAACACATAAATATATCGGAGTCCAATGACAAATAATCCCGGAAACGCTTCATTACTACTTCTAACTCTGTAAAAGTCAGGATCGCCATGTTGTCAGTCAGTGATGCAGAAGCAATTATTTTAAATTTGGTGCAACCGCTGCACAATCAGCGAGATACAGAAGTTGTCGATTTACTTGCAGATAATCGCATTCTCGCTTCACCTGTCATAAGTAACCTAGACTTTCCCCATTGGGATAATTCGGCGATGGATGGTTACGCTGTGCGTTATGAAGATGTGCAGCATTGCAGCGAGGAAGCACCAGCGGTTTTGGAAATTATCGAAGAAATTCCCGCCGGGTATCAGCCTCAGCGTACAATTAAGTTGGGGCAAGCTGCGCGAATTTTCACCGGTGCGGTAATGCCAGCGGGTGCGGATACAGTAGTTATGCAGGAAAAAACTCGCTTTGAAGATAACCGCGTTTTTATCCTGACTGCACCCAAACTCCAAGAATTTGTCCGACATAAAGCATCTTACTATCAAGCTGGGACAGAATTACTACCCGCCGGCATTGTCTTGAATGCGCCGGAAATTGCCGTTTTAGCTGCTGCTCAATGTACCCAATTACGTGTTTACCGCAAATTGCGTGTAGCTATATTTTCTACAGGTAATGAATTGGTAACGCCTGAGAAACCGCTGCAACCCGGACAAATTGTGGATTCCAATCAGTATGCGATCGCCTCTTTAATTAGGCAAACCGGGGCAGAAGTGTTAATGTTAGGAATTGTTAAGGACGATCCAGAAGTTTTAAAACAAACGATTTCCGATGCCATAGCTAACGCCGATATAATTATCTCTTCTGGCGGCGTTTCGGTGGGAGATTACGACTACGTTGAGCAAATTCTCGAATCCTTAAACGCAAAAATTCACATTCGATCTGTGAAAATGAAACCAGGTAAACCGCTGACTTTCGCTACTTTCCCAAATCAGAATTCCTGTTTATATTTTGGTTTACCAGGAAATCCGGCTGCGGTTTTAGTGACATTTTGGCGGTTTGTGCAACCGGCTATGAGAAAGATGTCAGGGCTTGCAGACAATTGGCTAAGTTTTGTGAAAGTGCGATCGCATCAAGAATTGCGATCCGATGGCAAGCGGGAAACTTACCTTTGGGGTAAGTTGCATTTAATTGATGGATTTTACCACTTTCACGTAGCTGGTGGCAGTCACAGTTCGGGAAACTTAATAAATTTAGCGCAAACCAACGCTTTAGCTATTTTACCTGTGGGTAAAACCTTAATTTCTCCAGGTGAGGAAGTGCAAGTTTTGCAAGTTGTTGGTTGATAGTGGGAATTGGGCATTGGGCAATGGGCATTGGGGAGCCAGTGCGTTGGACGGGTTTCCCGGCTTGAAGCACCTGGCGTCATTGGGCATTGAGAATCGGATAAATTCTTCCTTGTCTCCTTGTCTCCTTGTCTCCTTGTCTCCTTGTCTCCTTGTCCCATGCCCCATGCCCCATGCCCCATGCCCATTCCCCCATTACCCATTCCGATTAATCCAAATACCTCTGAGTCCAACTGCTTTAGCACCGTGATAATCTTCTTTAATGCTGTCGCCGATGTGCCATGCTAATTCAGGTGGACAGTTATGTTTTTCTAAAGCGGTAAGAAAAATTTGGCGATCGGGTTTTGCTGCACCTACTTGGGTAGATATTGTAATCGAACTAAAAAACTCTCTTAGTTGCAAATCTTGCAATACCGAGTAGAGACGAGAATCGAAATTAGAAATTATCCCTAGTTGAATTCCCAACCCTTTCCAATTTATTAATGATGCTAAAACATCTGGATAAACAAACCACGGATCGGCTGTACCAAAGTGAATATAAAGTTCGCTAAAAAAAGCTGAAAAGTCAGAAAATTGTGCAAGAACACCAGCGCGTTCAAATGTGTGACAAGCTATTTGCAACCACCAATCAAACTCGCGCTGAGGAATATCTTGTTGTTCTGCACCGGGAAATATCGGTGGTGAGGCTGCTTTAAAGCTTTGGATAAATGCTTTATTTAAAGTATCGGGGGGAACTTTGACACCAAATTCCTGCGCTATCTGACTATAAATTTCACCGACACTGCCTTTAACTCCGAAGAGTGTACCAACAGCATCTAAAAAAATAACTTTAGGTCGTTCCATAGTGATGCAGCAACCGTCGTAGAGACGTTCCAGACTGAACGTCTCTACAATATGTGTGAACTGCTAATTCTATCACATGAAAGTCTATTTAGAAAGTGTTTCGATGATAGGACGGGCTAACCAGTTAAAACCAACTTTTAGCTGATGATCTAAAGTTGGCATCCGATAGAGGTAAGCTAGACGACGAGCAACAGCTGCTAAGGAACCATCTAATTTAACTCCTAAACCGGTGAGGGTAGCGTTGTTTATCCCCAGTGTCATCATTTCCCCTAACTGCTGGTAGCGGAAGGGAAGTAAAGGGCGATCGCTTAAAGTTGCCCAGATATTCCACGCTGTATAATCAGCTTGTTGAAAAGCAGCTTGGGCGGTTGCCGGGACTTGCTGACCTTCGATATCATGAGAGTCTGCTAAGTCTCCTAAAGCAAAGATTTCTGGATGGTCAACTACTTGCAGAGTTGGTGTAGTGGTAATTTGACCGCGCTGATTTTGCTTGAGGGGAAGATTTTTCACTACCGGACTAACTCGCGTTCCCACAGTCCAAATTACCAAATCTACGGGAATTGTATCAACCTGATTTTTATAATCTAGGGAAATGCTATCTTGAGTAATTGATTCAACTTGGGTTTCTAAATCAATAAACACACCCCGCGCTTCTAAAGCTTTTGTGGCAGCTTCGCGGTTAAATTCTGGGGAAGTTCGCAAAATTTGATCGCTGAGTTCAACTAAACGAAAGCGTCCTCTTTCTCCTAACCTGTCTGCAAGTTTGCAAGCTAATTCTACACCACTGTAACCACCACCAACAATTGCGACGCGGATTTTGTCTGCTGGTGATTCTTCTAAAACGCGCAAACGCTCTTCTAGATTATACGCATCAGCAACGCTGCGGAAGGGGTAAGCGTGGGATGAAGCACCAGGAACTAAATCTAAAGGAGTTTCTCCACCCAGCGCTAAAACTAAGCGATCGTAGGGGATTTCCTGACTATTCTGTAAGTGTACTCTTTGCTGGTCTATGTCAATTTCCGATACGAGTGATTGACAAAAACGCACACCTGTGTTTTGTAAAAGTTCTTCAAAAGGAGGGGCAATTTCCCAAGTTTGCAATTCCCCGGTGAGAAGTTCGTAGAGGAGAGGGGAGAAGAGGAAGCGATCGCTTTGATCTACCAGAACAATTTCCGGTTTTTGCGTAGCCCAAGGTAACTGACTTAAACGTAAGGCAGTGTGAAGACCACCAAAGCCTCCACCTAGTATACAAATTCTAGCTGTTTGTTGAGTCATCGGTCTTTAAATCGGCATTGTCAGGTAGTTCTTTTAGTGTAATAATTTATTTCTATCTGTGACCATTAACCAGCTATCTTGATATTTTCCTTCATGTAGTTCATGTTTGGGCAAAATTTTCACTTTTTCAAAGCCACATTTCTCGTAGCAGCGGATAGCGCGAGTATTCCTCACATGTGGATCGATGACAATTTTATCAGCTTGCAATTCTGCAAAAAGATAGTTGACAAGCGTTGATAATATTTTAGTACCAATTCCTTGATTCCAATAATTCGTTTCACCGATAAACAAGTCAATTGCATAAACATTATTAGTTTCATCCATACAATATGTTTGCCTATCGTTTTCCGATAAGTCATCAAGCAAGCAATATTGGATATAACCAATAGGTAGTTTGTCATAATAAACCAGACAAGGGATAACCGGGTCATCTCCCATGACTTGGGGTTTGTATGCTTCGATAATTCTCTCTAAAGGAAAAGGATTATCTCTTCCTTCGTAAAATTCTAAAACTTTATCATCAGTCAGCCATTTTGCCATTAACTGATAGTCGTGCATTTCGTCTTGCATTTGACGAATCATGATATTATCGTTATTGATTATCATCTAAATTAACGAAGCAATTATATTGATACTCATTGCTAAAATAGTAGTATTAAAAAAGAAAGATAATATTCCATGTACCAACGCTAAACGCCTCATATCTCGTGATGTTGTTTGGACATCTGAGACTTGACTTGTCATGCCAATGACGAAAGAAAAATATAAAAAGTCCCAAAAATCAGGTTGATGGTCGCTAGGAAAATCTAGACCTCCGGCTATTTCTTCATTCTTTGTTTCATGGTCTTGATAATAATTGCGTGCATATTGCTGTGCAAATACTGTATGTACGAGCAACCAAGAACCTATAATTGTCATCACAGCAAGCATGACATGTAGAGTTAGGAAGATTGGAGATATTCCCTTTTTATCGCTGAGTAAAAATCCAATAGCTAATACACTAGCGCAAGCAGCAGCGATAATCAAAATAAAGATAGCCAAACGACCTTGATATTCACGTTTAGCATTACGACGCATCGTTTCTGGAGTAGCCTTAAACATCATCACCAAATTCAAGGCTAATAAACAATCAATACCACAATTCCAAGCAGTGAGAATGCGTGTAGGTAAGTGTAGTGAATGGGGAAGTATTACTAATACGAAAGTCGCTAAACAAATAGAAGTAAGCAGTCGGTGTCGAGAATCTATTTTGATTAGAGAATTAGGTAGATCAGGCGATCGCATAAGTTAATCAAACTAAAAAGCATAATTAATAGTATATCTTGCCTGTAATAACCTATTGCAATTATAGAACTCAAAAAACGAACCGCGAAGACGCGAAGGACACGAAGAAAGAAAAATGTTTATAGGACTTATGCAAAAACCCTCTCGCTCTTCTTATTCCTTCGTGTCCTTCGTGTCTTCGCGGTTCGTTATCTCTTGTTTGTCACCCTTAAAGACCAACAAAAGAAGGATACCAAATAAAACCTTTTTTAATTCGATGGATCTAACCTATTAACAAAGGTTGCCCAAATAATCATCGGTGAAGGCTCTATCCCTTTTAGTGAGCGGTTTACCGCTCACTACGAATTCAATTTAAAGAACATTTTTTTTCTTGCGTTTTCACTTTTTCTAATTTATTTGGCGGTAAACCGATTTTTGCCTTATTATAAAGACGTTCAAATTCTCGCATATAATGAGCCGCAACTACAGGGTTTTCAATTACTAAAAGTGTTTCGTCATTACCATTATTTGCAGCTTCCGACCAATTGTGAGAACCTGTAATTACGATTTGTCCATCTATGACAGCAAATTTATGATGCAATAAATCACCTTTGGGTAATAAAGGTACACCAACTGTGGTAATGGGATTTTGCCAAGGATGGTTATTCAGTTCATATTTACATTTGTTACTCAAAGCAATACCCATCATATCTAATGCTTCACTATATGAACGATAAGCGAATTGTGGTTCAATCAAAGCGCGAATCTGCACGCTTTCTTGATGGCGATTTTCTAAGATATTAGCAATCCGCTGTTCGGAAAAGACAAATAATGCCATATTGACGTTATTTGTCGCGGAAGTTAAAGTTTTGCCGATTAAACCGTTGCTGCTTTTACTCCAAGGTTGAGTAGGGGAAGTTGGTGAAAACTGCACGGTAATTTTGTTTGCACCTAAGCTGATTTGTTCAGGTAAACGTAATGGTTTTTTTAAGCCAAATTTACTATCTGATTTTCCCGCTTGTCCATCGCCCCACATGATGTTAAACTCTTTGGTGAATAAAGCAGCTAATTCTGGGCTGTCGATATTCAATAAATTATTGGCGTTACCTAAACTGGTATTATTAGAATAATCTCCATGAATGTCACTCAAGGTAAAATTGGCGGAAGTAACAATCACAATGCGATTATCCACAATCACAAATTTATGATGCATCAAATCGCTACCTCGTGAATTATCTGCTAGATCATCAACTATAGGGACTTTCGCATTGCGTAAAATCGCCAAAGCATCTCTTTGGTTGATTTCCTGTGAACTAAGTTGATTATTTTTGTTAATGTCTACAAATTGGCTAAATTCTTGATATCTGTCCTTTTCTCTCTTATTTAGCTTACCAACTTCTGCCGCAGTGAAATTACTCCAAGCACGACTATAGGTGTTTTCTAAGATTAATCTCACCTTAACTCCAGCTTTTTGTCTATCAACCAGCGCTTGTGCAACTTTGGGTAGACGTAATTCTTGTACTGCTACATCTACTGTTGATTTAGCTTGGTAAATTGCATCAACAATTTGTTTTTCTAAATCATCCCCAAGACGGGTTTGCTGTCGGTAAGGTTCTTTATATTCTGAAGACTCGGAATGGTTAAAGTAAACTTTGACTAATAAATCTTGCGGCAAAGGTTGAAGACGTTTACTGTCAGACTGGACTCGCTGACAACCTGCGAGGGTAAGTACCAGTAAAAAGATAAAATAAAAATGTCTTTGAGGAGAAAAAATTTGCACCTTAGTCTGTTAATCGTTGGGTGAACAAATTTATAATTCCCAAATAAGCAAGTTTTTCAACGCAGAATTAGCCAAATGTCAAAAGTTGCCAGCGTGTGTTTTCCCGAAATATAATATGCAAATTTATTTAGATTATAGTGCGACTACTCCCACTCGTTCTGAAGCGATCGCCACAATGCAAGCAATCCTCACTCAACAGTGGGGCAATCCTTCCAGCTTACACGAGTGGGGACAACGAGCAGCAACAGTTGTTGAACAAGCGAGAATGCAAGTTGCGGGATTAATTAACGCTGCCGATCCTGAATCGATTATCTTTACCTCTGGGGGCACCGAAGCTGATAATCTGGCAATTATGGGTATCGCTCGTTTGTACGCTGTTCCCCAACATATGATAATATCGAGTGTGGAACATTCTGCAATTTCTGAACCAGCGCGATTATTGGAAATGTGGGGTTGGCAAATAACCCGCTTGTCGGTGGATGCAAAAGGGACAGTAAATCCTGTAGATTTAGAAGCAGCGTTGCAACCTAACACCGTGCTGATTTCCGTGATTTACGGTCAAAGTGAAGTTGGGACAGTCCAACCAATAGCCGAATTAGGAAATATTGCGCGATCGCACAACGTCATATTCCACACAGATGCTGTCCAAGTTGCCGGTCGTTTGCCAATAAACGTACAATCATTGCCTGTAGATTTACTGAGTCTTTCCAGCCATAAAATCTATGGATGCCAAGGTGCAGGAGCGCTGTATGCCCGTCCAGGAGTGGATTTAGCGCCTTTGTTGAGTGGTGGAGGGCAAGAAATGCGACTGCGTTCAGGTACGCAAGCAGTGCCAAATATTGCCGGATTTGGTGTGGCAGCAGAATTAGCAGGGCAAGAAATAGTAACAGAAACACCGCGTTTAATTAAATTACGCGATCGCTTGTTTTCCCAATTAGCCGATATTCCTGGTTTAATACCTACAGGTGATATGATTTACCGCTTACCTCATCATGTCAGTTTCTGTCTGCAACAAGCTGATGGGGAAAAACTCAGCGGTAAAACTTTAGTACGAATGATGAATTTAGCTGGTATTGGTATTAGTGCTGGAGCCGCTTGTAATAGTGGTAAACTAAGTCCTAGTCCGATATTGTTAGCGATGGGTTATTCAGAAAAAGCTGCATTAGGAGCAATTCGCATGAGTTTAGGACGCGAAACCACAGAAGCTGATATAGATTGGGTAGCGATGGTGTTCAAGCAAATTTTGCAAAGGTTGACCAAATAATTATTAATTTATAATTCATAATTCATAATTTCACAGACAGAGCTACTCAATTGATTGATGGTAACAAATCAATTTATTCTTTATAAAATCTAAAATCGTTTAAAATGGCTGAACTTCCTAATACTTTAGAAGACGCGATCGCTCAAGCACAAGTCGCTACCCAAGCAGCGCTAGCGGATGGTTATAAACGTCTGCAAGTTGAGTTAGTCTTCCCAGAACTCAAACATATGTCAGTCGCGGAGCAATTTTTACCAGCTTTTCAAGCATATGATTCTCGTCTGAAAATATTCTTTACCGATGCGGGTGCTGCGGCTCTTGCCCGTCGCGACTGGGCAGATGTACCATTTAAAATTGAAGATATTGGCAGCGGTAGAGTTGCTTCCCTAGAATCAAAAATTCAGCCAGAAGACGAAATTTTCTTATTTATCGCTCCCACTTCTGTAGAAGTGCCACAGCTGGAAAAACTATGTGAATATATAGGCGATCGCCCTTTTGTCCTTTTAAATCCTCGCTTAGATGAAGCTGGCGCCGTGGGTATCGGTTATACCGCAAGACAAACACGCGATCGCTTCATTAGCACCCTTGAATCATGTTATTACCTGCGTCCTGTAGATGATGAAACAGGTGTATTTCGCTGCTACCCTCAACAGTGGGAAATCTGGGTGCAAAAAAGCGGTAATTACGAAAAAATAGCCGACTTAGCCACAAAACCGGCTGGTGACGAGGTGGATCTGATTCTAGCAAAAGGTTCGCAAACCTCAAATGGTACACCCGCGAAAAAGCCCGGTGTATTCAAGAGTTTGCAACGTTTCCTCAAAGCATTGAGTAGTTAGGAGTTTTCACTTTTTCTTAAGAGGAAATACTGATGGAACGTTCAAAATTAGTGGCAATTATTACAGGTGCAATTTCGATAATTTTAGCGATCGCCTACCTAATTCTTGTTCAATTGCTAGACTTTCGAGGTGAGATGAAACCTGCCCCCATTAGCCAACTTACTCTCTTCCCGCTACAAGATTACCTATCTTCTTTCTCTTCTTCCTTTGTGTCCTTCTCCTTCGGAGACGGCAAAGCCGAACGTGTCTTTGTGAGTCCAGCCCCCGTCTTGGACGCCACTTGCTTTATGCCGGGAGACCCGTCCACCGCAGTGGCTCCGCTTTCCGTCACGATGGGGGACTGGCGAACCCGTTCGCGCAGCGTCTCCCTTTGGGAGAAGGGCGGTTCGTTAAATAGGTATTCTACCCTGCACCGAACGCCTAGCGGCGAACGAGCGGGAAGGGAGTAACCAATCAGCAGTCATTACTCATCATCATCCAGCTGATGACAAGGAGATAAAACTAGTATATTTATCTTAAAAATCTAAATTCTTCAGATACCCGACTTCTTTAAGAAATTGGGTATCTTGTTTTTCACGATTCCTAAACGGATTGCTATATATTGCCATGAGGCTAATTCTACCAGGTTGGACACACGATGTTTTAAGTATTTTTCACTTTCCTTTGAATTGCGTCGTGATTTGAAAATTCTTCAAGGATAAAGGCTGCCTAAGCAGCCCATCAACTGGACTTTAGACTACTTATTTAAGCGCGAGAAGTGTAAGTATCAACACTATTGATTTCAAACTCACACGCTCTAGAAACTACTTCTGGAGGTAATTCATCAAAACTGATTAATGGTAAATAAGAAGGGTTTGCCATTAGTTCTTTTGCCAATAAAAATCCAGTAATAGTCCAGGTTTGAAATTTCCTGGCTTGCTTACCCATCAGTCGCCCTTTTTTACCATCATAATATTCGGGCCATTCATCATCACTCAAACGTGCTTCGGCAATTTCAATCGCCATTTGTGCGAGATTTGTTCTGTTAGTTTTTACCGCTGCTGCCGCCAACATCCACATTAAAACGGGCCAGCTGCCACCATTATGATAAGACCAGGGAATATTTTTCGGGTCACATCCAGTTACAGTTCTGTATTCATCATTTTCCAAAGCGGGGAAACAGATTTTCATCGGCATATCTCCCACTAAATCGTCCCATCGTTTCTCGATGAGATTCATAATCGCTTGCGATTGGTCAACGCTTGCCAGATCGGAAACGATCGCCATCAAGTTTCCGACTGAAAAGAAGCGAGTATCTAGCTGCGAGGGTCCAACATTACCTGCTAGATAACCACCTTTTTTTGGCAACCATTTATCTAATTCATAATAGGGAAGAGAATCTGCATATACATTGAAAAGATTAACCGCTGTTTTGCCATATTCTTCACCTTTGAAGCGATAAATTGCATTTAGGCGATTGATATCTATCCAATAATGCTGGCGGATATGAGCGCATAATAGAGGTAAGCGGTTATCAATTGCTTCGACAATATCTTGATTGCCTTTACAAATTAGTAACTCGCGAGCCGCACGCAATGCAGCATAAAATAGAGTTTGAATTTCTAAAGGATGCCCGTAGATACCTAGACGACGGTCAATCATACAAGCACCATCTGGAACTAACAGCGTTGGATACATATCAAAGCGAGTTGCCAAGCAAAGTTCCATAATTAACCTGATACCTTTTTGGAATTCAGGTTGATAAGCTAGAGAAAAATCTTTGGTAGAGATGACATAAGCACGCAATAAAATCATCCACCACAGACAAGAATCAACAGGTGTCACTCTAGCGATCGCGTGTTCGCCGAAATCAGCTTCTAAATATTCTTCTCCTTTGTGAGATATTACTTTGAAGCTAGCTGGAATCAAACCCCTACCTGGCTTATAAGCATCTAATTCTCTTTCTTTCGGCTGTAACTTTAAAGTTTCTTCGAGAAAATTACGCACAATTTCCGCTCTGCCTTTAATCAGAAAAAGTAACGCAGAAGAAACAAAATCTCGAATAAAGCACTGGTCATAATTGAGCGCTTCTACTGATACATCATAGGCGGCTACCGTGCCCACGGGACGTCCTTGATAGTAAAGAATCGATTTCTCTAGTGCTTCCCATGCTTCTTGGTCTACACTTTTAATTGTTACTAATTCGTTTAGTTGCATCGCTCTTTATATCTCCGTTTAGATTTTGTACTTATATTGTGTCTTGTGGTAGATGTGCCCTGATTATTATTTTTGCTATTTCGATCATAACAAAGACAATTTTTTGAGCAGCAATACAATCAGCTAATAATTTATCCAGAAATAGCAGATAAAGCTGCTCAAGAAGCAGCTTTTCTAAAATTTTCGGTTATTTTGATAAATTGTATTTATACTGAACTAAATCATTTATTTTTTCATGTAAGTAGTACTAACATAATCGTTTATAAAAGTGCAGTCAAATATACTTTTAAATGACGATTTTTTCTGCTTCACATTCGGAATAATTACTTGAAAAACAGAACTATACTTCCTGCGCTGTTTCGGCTTCACATTAAATTAAAGCTGCAACAGCGTATTTACTTAAATTTAATTTAGCTTTTTACACTACAAATTAAATTATTCCCCTATTAGTTAATAATTTATAACGAATTTTCAGAAGATGCAATATAGTTTTAAAATTTTCGTCATCATTTTTTCATAAAAGCTGAATATTTTAACATACATATCTTTTCGTTCACATGTGTTCTTATCCAGTTAAAAAGCCAGAGTGCAGCTAGAGAAAGGCATACAGCCTTTACATGATTAACCAGAAAACTTGCACGCAGACAAAATGAAAAAAGATGGAGACAAGATAAAGTTATTTTTGAAACAACAATAAAATTTCTACTCCTTAAACTTAAGTAATATTATCGATGCGGTCAGAGGATTCAAGACTTTTTTCTACTGAAGTTACTCAAAGAGCGATAGCATTCGATACATAATAATAAAAGCAAATTACTCAGTTATTTACAGACTAAGAAAGCGAAAATTTCTAATGTCCGTAACTCATAACAAGACTTGTTGCTTGCTTCGGCAATAAAACAAGCGTTTGCTACTCTCTCCACGGAAACAGCAATACGAACTATCGCATAAAGTATGTTTGTTGGATAGTTCTTTTTCTTATGCTGTTAAGATTTAAAACTTATCGTTTGAAATTAACTGTTATTTTGTAACTATTGTTACTGACGCATAAGTAAATATAATATACCCATTTGCAAAAGCCAACGGGTAGGGATCGGCAAGAATTTGTAAAATCTTGCGGATGAATCTTAAAGTTAGTGTAAACTACAATTTTAATCAGGTTGCGTCCAGAAGCTAATGCACTACCAACTGAAGGAGCGAAGAAGCTCTGCTTCTTGTAGCCAGACATCGCCCAAGTCTTGCGGTTGGCATGAGTAGATTTGCTTACGCACGTTTTTGTAGAAGCGATCGCTCCGACATAGCAATCTTTATATTGGCTCAGAAGTAATCTAACTTAATTAATATGTAGTAATTATACTTGATCTTATACAGGGCGTAATTATATGAATAATATACAGAAAATTAATTAATCAAGTTTAGCCAGGAAAAATTTATGTTAAAAACCTCTCAACCTGTAAAAACTCCGACGGTTGACCGTTTGCTCAATCTTTGGGCACAGCGCTACACAGTTGATTTATCGTCTCTATCTTTAGAAAACGGAGCATCCGCTGATTCGTTGCTCAAAGCCTCATCCCCAGAGGGTCGAGCCTTAACTGCTACCAAGTTAAAGGATAACGTATTAGATATCAACTGCAACATGGCATGGATACAAACGAAAACCCTTTACTCTTATATTCCTAACATTTTAGATTTGAACGAGGCAAAGCGCATAACTCAATTTGCCTTTAGGGTGTATAGAAAATTACTAGATATTTATAAAAAACAGTCAATAAATACTGGCTCAGTTTCGGTTGAAAGTAAAGATAATTCCCTTACTTTATGGGCAATTCCAGCAGTCGAAGAACTAGCATACGCTCTTGAACCAATATTAATGGTGTTTCAAGAACAACACATTGCATCTAAGGATTGGCGTGCCCTAGGTTTTTTGACAACGCAGTTGAATTTTAGCAATAGCTTAATTCTGAAAAAACTTACACCATCTGAAAAAATATTGCTTGCTTCTTACTTAAACTTTGTAGAAGAGCAAGTTGCGATGCCGTGGCAGCGAGTCTGCAATCAAAGTGCTAAATATAAATTCAATTCGCCTGAGTTTATGATTGTAGAGCAAATGTTACCAGCAGCTAGGGATATTGCTCAAAGTGTTTATAATCGACTGATGGAATTATTGCCCAATCATCGCAGCCGTCGGGGAAAATTGAATGATTCTGGTGTAACACACTCTTGCCTTCGTGACTTAAATATGTTTCAGGCATATTTATGGCTGTGTTTTTTAGAGGGTAGTATGGCATCATTTGAAGAAGAATTGCTTCCTTTATGTCAGATGGTTGTGGAGGGAGTGGAAATTAAATGGGAAATGACAGAAAAATGGTGTCAAGTATTAGGGGATGAAATTATTAGGCGTGTGAATCCAGAACAAAAAGCTTTGTTGCTGCCTTATACTGAGCGAATGCAGGAGATATTTTTGCAAGAGCGATCGCGTTTGGGTTTTCAAGAGGAATCTGTTGAGAGTGGTGTTTGATTTAACAAGGTCTCACGCATTCGGCAAAGCCGTTCCCGCTTTCTTAGGCGCTAAGGCGCAAAGGAAGAGGGAAAATAGTGAAAGCCCCTCGGTGAGTTCACTGAAGGGCTATTTCCGATAATTGAAGATTTTGTACGTTATTTTAAGCTACGCGCACCTTTGCCGCGATTGCAGTTGAAACACAGTGTTTGCAAGTTGCTAATGTCGTTAGTGCCTCCTTGAGAAAACGGTTTTTTATGATCAACTTCTAGGGTGACTTGTGGGGGAGTTTTACCACAAGAAACACATTTATGATTGTCTCTTTGGAGAACTGTAAAACGAACTGATAGGGGAATGTAACGCGATCGCTTGTTTGCTTCTTGCTTTGGCTGAGATTGAGATTTGGTAACAAGATATTTTTTCGCTTTTGCCTTCTTTACTTTCTCAGGCTTTGGCTCATTTACCAAAACTGCAAAATCCCGAATCACCCCTCGCACAAGTTTTTGCAGTGAATTAGTAGTTTTTCTTGCCATTGTTAAACCCACCCATAGTTTGAGCCTGGTTGTGCTTTAACTTGGGCAATTGTCTTTTCAATAAACTTTAAGTCATTTTCGAGACTGTTTATTACTGTGATTAACTGCTCAAGCTGATTTTTCAGGCTATCAGCAGTATGCTTAAGAGTATGCTTGCGAGTCAAAGCTTCACGAGCCAAATCTTCACGTTCTTTTTTCATAGCTAATAAAGCTATTTGATGCCACTCTTGGACTTTATTTTGAGCTTGGTTGTAATTTGCTTGTATTTGTTCTCTGTTACGTTTAGCAAGATGAATATTCTCTAGTATGCTGAGTTTTGTTTGGTTAAGAGATTCAACAACTTTGTTTGGGTCATTAGTATCTTGACTACCATCAAGCAGCTTCAACAAACCATAACCACCAAGTCCAACTACTGCACCAGCAGCAGCTACAGGAGCCATACCAATGCTAAACCCGGTTCCGGCTGCAAGTAATCCCATCTTTCCAACAGTGGCAGAAACTCCAGCACCACCAACCGCTCCTAGTGCAGCAGCACCCAAAGCCAACGCATCTTGATTTTCTATTCCTTTCTTAGCTCCATAAGCAGCCATACCCGCAACCGCTCCCGCAGCCATCAAATGCGGCGCACCAATACCTACAGCTGTTCCTGCGGCTGCTAATCCCATACCCCCGACTGTATGAGAAATAGCAGCACCACTGGCGACTCCTCCAGCAATAAACGCTGCACTTTGTCCTGGTTTGAAATTACCTGCTATATCGTTAAGATTTGCCTTGACTATGCGGCTGATACGATTATTTAGTCCCATATTTCTGTCTTTTATTTCCTGGTTATTACTTGGTTAAAAGTGATAGATAATACTATGTTTAGTTTAAGCTGAGTAAGCTTTTGCAACCTCGTTATAATCAGTGAAATCTTGCTTTTTATTCTTAAATTTTGTGTGAAGTGCAGTCTTGAGCTATCTTAGGTTTTTAGTTAATAAATGATGCTTAACGTGACTTTAAAATTTTCCGCAAAGAGTAACGAACCGCAGAGACGCAGAGGAAGCAGAGGAAGAGAGAAGAGAGATTTTTGAAATAGTGAAAGCCCTTCGGTGAAGTTCACTGAAGGGCTATTTACGATAATTAAAAATTTTGTACCTTATTTCAAGCTACGCGCACCTTTGCCGCGATTGCAGTTTAGACAGAGCGTTTGCAAGTTGCTTATATCGTTACTTCCTCCCTTGGAAAAAGGCAGAATATGGTCAACCTCTAGCTGGGCTTGCTGTGTAGTGCGTCCACAAAAAACGCATTTGTAGCCGTCTGTGTGTAAAGCTGAAACACGAACTGATGCGGGAATATAACGCGATCGCTTGTTTGCTTGTTGCTTTGGCTGAGATTGAGATTTGGTAACAGGTTTTTTAGTCTTTAGCTTTTTCGGTTTATCAGCTTTTTGACTATTAACCTGAGATACCAAATCCCGAATTACACCGCCTACCAGTTTTTGCAGTGGGTTAGCAGTCTTGGGTGAAATCATCCATTAGCTACCGGGGAACCTTTGAGTATCATCATCATCTGTACCGTTAAAGTGCTTGTAACCTTTGTAAGCTACAAACCCCACAACTCCCACAACTCCTACAATAGCTGCTACTGGAATTGCTACTGTGGCTGCATTGGTAAATCCTATAGCGCCTAAGATTCCAGGAGCCGCAACCGGAATTTCTATTTCGACTGCGACTGTACCAGCAACACCTACAATAGCTGCTATTGCACCTAAAATATTCTTATCTTGATTATCCATTGTTATTTACCGTCTAAATCCTATTTAAAAAGTTTCTTCAATCCATAAGCTGCTAGTCCAACTACCGCACCAGCAGCTACAACCGGAGCAGCACCAATGGCTACAGCAGTTCCTCCTACTGCTAAACCCATACCCCCAACTGTTGCAGCAACGCCTGCACCTGCTGCGGCTCCACCTGCTGCAAATGCCGCAGCTTCTTTAGCATCATCTTCTTTACGTTTTTTAGCCATTATTTTTGTACCTTAATTTACCTGACTTCTAAAAAAGTAACATAAGGTTTTTTCTAACTACATTTGTGCTTTTACTTAAATGTTGAATTAACTTTTTGCCAAGCATAAAAAAGCCAATATCCTTAAATACACCAGCTTATTTATAAAGAATTTAAACTCTCATCACAAATCTTCAAATATTAAACCCATCACCTTACACAACTGACACATTCTCCTCTTCTCTCTCTGCGCTCTCTGGGACTCTGCGGTTCGTTTCCTCCAAAACCCGCAAAGCCAATGCTTGAACTCTAGCGATCGCTTCTTCCCTTGTTTGCCCATAAGCCAGCACACCAGGAAAATTAATCACCTCAGCCAGAAAGCGTCCATCCTCTTCTTGTTCAATTTCTATTGTGAAGTTCATATCCACCTTTGCTCTACTGCGAGCGATTTAATGTCTCATAACAGTGTCCTGAATTCCTCGCGGTCTATTTGACAATCACGGAGTATCTGTGCTATAAGACCAGAACCAATTGTTTCACCTGAGTGTACTGGAACGACAGTTCGACGACCATCACTGTGTATTAAAAAATGGTGACTTCCGCGCACTCTTGCTACCTCAAAACCTGCTTTGCTAAGAGCTGCAATTACTTCTCGTCCAGTCAAACTTGGTAGTTTGCTCATACCTCAACTGAAACTCTCTGAACACCAATAAATTCGAGTGTTTCGGCTTTGTCTTGCTCAACTTCTAAACAAAGCTCAATGGCTTCTTGAATGCGCTCAATAAGTTCGTCTAGAGACTTAGCTTGTGTATGACATCCAGGAAGACTAGGTACAGAAGCAACAAAGTAACCTTCGGAATCTCGCTCTATAATTACGTTGAATTCTCTGGTCATGTTTAAATGGCGATTTTTGAGAGATATGTAATTTTAGAGTAGCAAAAGAAAGAAGTGCGATCGCGGAGTGACTCTGTAAGAGTATCGCCTGTGGATTTTAGGGAGGAATTTGTAGAGAGTGCTATTTGATATAGGTTTCACTTCTAGGCATAGAGGAAGAACATTGATGCGATCGCGTCTTCAAGCGTTCTAACTTTAGCGCTACGCCAATCAAAGCACCCTGGAATCTAAGCATTTTTGGTCTTTGTTTTTAGCGTACATTTAAAGAATGTAAACCATAATCACCAATCAAGTCCTATGGTCAAAATTGTGCAAGCAACCTGCACTAATGGCGAATTGATTCTTAGCGAAAAGCTAAATTCCGAATTGGAAGGTAAAACCGTACAAATTATGATTTTTGAGTCAACGGAGTTTAATAAGACAATAGATTCTGGGGAATCTAAAGTACAGCACTTTTGAGAGCGAGTAAAGAACTACTCTTTCAAACTCCCCACAGAGTATACAGCTTAGTTCGGTTTAGTGAACTGGTTTATTAAAGTTGATTACCTATCAGGTATTTAATTGCGCTAAAAACTCTTTATAAGCCTGATTAATTGCTTGCATTGAGGCTTTTGCAGTTGCAGAACTGTTGACATCAGGATGATATTGTCTTGCTAATTGAAGGTAGGCTTGTTTGATATCACTGCGATGATTGCCCGGATTTACGCCTAAGATTTCCCACCATTCCCCAGATAGTATTGGGTTAAGTACGGATTCATTAAAGTTTTGTTTTTGAGACCAAATCTTGATGCTTCCACCGTTACCACCACTTACCAACATTTTGCCATCAGGACTGAAGGCAACGGGACTACGCCCAGAAAGAGTTTGTAATACTTCCCCCGTTTGTAGGTTCCAAAGTTTGATGATGCCGTCCCTGCTGCTACTAGCGAGGGTTTGTCCATCTGGGCTGATAGCAACAGATAAAACCGCTGTTGAGTGTCCAGTGAGGGTGTAGAGTAGTTCCTCAGTGTCAAGATTCCACAGCTTAATGGTGGTGTCTGTACTCCCACTAATAAGAGTTTGATTATTAGGACTGATGGTAAGTGTATTAACTGCTGCCAAATGTCCGGTAAGAATACAGCGCTGTTCCCAAGTTTTTACATCCCAAAGTCTAATAGTTTTATCGGCACTGCCACTAGTACAGGGTGGCGGAAATAAACCGACCATTTTTGTGAGAGACTAAGCAAGAAGGGTCAAAACCCTTATGGGTAGTTTTTAAGGAATCAAGGTGTGGCAA